>JAEWAA010000169.1 GCA_023391955.1 Bacillota bacterium
CACGAAACTCACGAAACTCACGAAACTCACGAAACTCACAGCTTGGAGCCGCCATAATTAATACTTTGTTAATACTTCATTTAGAAGGAGGCAATACCTCTCCGATACAATAAATCGTAAGGAAACGTTTCCCCACTATTTACCTAAACTAAAGGAGACTCAATATGAAGCTTAACAAAAAGACGGTAACGGCCCTGTCCTTTACCCTGGGCGCCACTCTGTTCATCTCCACGGCCTTCGCCGATGCCCTGATCGGGTCCGGCTACGACCAGTTGAAGAGCTCCATCAAAACCACCGCTTCCCAAATGGAGACGGGGCTCGGCAATTACACCATGGAAGCCATGTACACCATGAAAAATAACGGTGAGACCTTTATGGAGGTTTCCCAGCGGACCAAGTACGACAGCGCGACGAAAGCTACAGAGAACACCTCGGTTACCCAATATGGCAAGGGAGAGCCCACCCAGAATTATTCCTATCAGGATCCGAACCGCTCCATATGGAAGGGCAGCTTCGATGATACTTACTATGTTACCGAATTTTCTCAGCCACTGCCCAGCAGAGACCGGGCGTTCCGGAACCCCTTTAAGGAGCAAGGCGCAGCCGAGCTGGAAAAGGTGTTCGATGCCATTGTGGGCAACCTGAAGGATTATGTCCAGGCGGAAAATGGAGCTGACGGCGGCAAAACCTACTCGGCCAGCTTGTCTGAGGCCCAGGTGCCTGCCTTGGTGAACGCCATTGCATCCTTCGGCTTCAAGAAGATTCTGGTGGATGAAAGCCGCTCCAACCGTGACCTGAATATTCCGCAGATTGAAAGTGACATTTATGTAAAGAAGGTTACCGGTTTGGCCTCCCAGCAGAAGGCGGGTACACTGGAGAACATAACCGGGGAAATCGTGCTTTCGGGCAAGGATAAAAACGGCAATGTTCATGATCTGTCTGTTGGGGTAACCGCGAGAATGACGGCTGTTGGCGATACCAAAATTGTGCTGCCCGATCTGACGAATGCCAATGTAACCAAGGCCGAACAAGGAAGCAACGGCTTCAGCAGCAAATATGTGGGCAAATATAAGAATGATATTGTCATTGAGAGGAACGGCCAGTTCGTGAAGGCCGGGGAGCGGGTGCTGGAGATTACCGGTGTGGGACAAAGCCGCGTTACCGGCACATATACCGAGACTGTAAAACCAGGCTTTGAAAAGGAAATTGGCGAGCCGTTGGTATTTACGTTTAATGAAAAGTCGGGTTCGGACAATGATCCCTTCTACAGCTTTACTACACCAGCCGGGGAAACGGGCTCCATCCAGCTGTTCCCGAACGGCTTGGGCAATGTGTTTATGCATATCCAAGAGCTTCCGGCTTCCGTGGCCAAGCGCATGGACAACTTCGGAGGAGAGCTTAACCGCATATTCGAATAAGAGGTTCCCGCGGGAAACCGAAAAAAAGGAAGCTGCTGCGGCAGCTTCCTGATTATGCTTATGGAGGAGAGAGCGCCGCATATGCAAGCTGTTATGGAAATTACCGGATTAACAAAGATGTACAAGAATGGCCGGGGAATCCGGGATATGGACCTGACCGTGCATCAAGGGGATATTTTCGGATTGCTGGGGCCCAATGGGGCTGGTAAAACTACTGCCATGAAGCTCATCACGGGTCTGATCAAGCCGGACCGGGGTGGAGTGAGACTTTTTGGAGCGGATGTGCAGGAGAATATGGTCCAAGCCATGAAGCATGTGGGCTGTATCATTGAAACGGCGGAGTCCTTCCCGTATTTGTCGGCCAACGATAATTTGAAGCAGTTTGCCCGGTATTACCCGGAGGTGGACCAAGCCAGAATTGATGAATGTCTGGAATGGACGGGACTCATCAAGTACAAGCATGAGAAGGCGGGGAAATTTTCCCTGGGGATGAAGCAGCGTCTTGGAGTGGCAGCGGCGATTCTGTCCCGGCCGAAGCTTCTGATTCTGGATGAACCCCTGAACGGTCTGGATGTGGAAGGAATGCTGGCCATGCGGAAGCTGATCAAACATCTGGCCGAGGAGGGAACCACCTTCCTGATCTCCAGCCATTTGATCCATGATGTGGAGCTGACCTGCAACCGGATCGGCGTGGTGTACAACGGGAAGCTGGTTCATGTGGAGTACACCGACAAGATTCTATCCGATTATTCATCCTTGGAGAATTACTTCGTCAGTGAGGTGGAACGCAATGGACGGGTTTAAGGCTACTCTGCAGAACGAACTGGTTAAGCTGGTCAAAAAGAAAAAAATGCTGGCTGCCGTTATCTTTTCCGTAATCGCCGTATTAACGGGCCAACTGGCCGTCACGACCATTAAACACGGTCTGGGCCTACGGGTGGTAGGCAGCACTGAATTTCCGCTGGTGGTGCTGTCGCTGATTACCTACACCATCCTGCCGCTGTTTGCTACCTTTGTGGCGATTGATATGTTCAACGGCGAATTTTCCGCCAATACCATGAAGCTGACACTGCTGCGTCCGGTCTCCCGGTTCAGTGTGTTTACTGCCAAGGTTGCCAATTTGGCCATATTTATTGCCGCCAATCTGGCCTTGGTGATGGTTCTCTCCCTCTTGACCGGGATCATGTTCAATATGACCTCCATCAGCTTTATAGGCGTCTGGAGAGTGTTTTTGTCCTACGGGGCCACATTTTTGCCTATATTTGTTTTCGCTCTTCTGGTGGTTTGTTTGGGCAATGTGCTCCGCGGCGGACTGGCGGTATTCTTCCTGTCGGTTCTGGCCTTCGTTGTGCTGTGGGTGTTGGGGGCATTCTTCTCGGTTTATTCCAGCTTCTTCATCACCTCCATGTTCGATTGGTACACCCTGTGGATTTCGGATACCCTGAATTGGGCCAAAATCCTGCGCCAGACTCTCATTCTGTCAGGATGTGGTATAATGCTGTTTACCGCAGGCTTTTATCTGTTCGACAGGAAGGAGATTTAGGGCGTATATGCACATCCTAGTGGATTCGCCATGAATTTGACCAGACGCTTCTATGTGCTGAATCTGTTGACGGTGCTGGGCGCAATAGGAATAACTCTTCTGGCGGCTATCGTGTTTATCGCCTTCTACACCAAGGTTCTTGGCCGGGAAACCTACCTGGATGGAGTGTATAAGGCCTATGAGGTGAAGTATGCCCTGCAAGAGATCAAAAATGAGATGCAGACGTATACCTTCGAGCAGCTGTCCAATCCCGCCTTTAAGCAGCAGCTGACCCTCCGGGTGCGGGCCGCCGGCAGCGAAGCGGTGCTCCTCCGCAACGGGGAGGCGGTTTATGCCACCATGACCCTGAATTTCATGGATGTGGCCAAGCTGCAGCATCTGACGGAAAGCTCCATGGACCCGGACACCTTCCAGTTGGAACACAAGACCTATTTTTACGATCGAATCACCTATTCCCTGCCTTCCGGGGCGAAGGGGGCTCTGGTGCTTCTGTCTCCTGTACAAATGAACACCGGCTTCTACAAAACGCTGGGTCTGCTGTCGGCTGCTGTGTTTATCCTGAGTCTGCTGCTTCTGAACGCTTGGGTTTCCCACCGCTTCTCCAAGGCCATCATCCGCCCGGTTTCCCGGTTGAAGGGCGCCGCGGCGAAGATCAGCGAGGGAGATCTGGACGGCGGCATTGCCGAGGAAGGGGAGGGCGAGGTCCGGGAGCTGGGCAGAACCCTGGAGATCATGCGGATCCGGCTGAAGGAATCGGTCTACATGCAGCAGAAATATGACGAGAACCGCAAGTTTCTTGTTTCGAGCATCTCCCATGACCTGAAAACTCCCGTCACCTCCATCAAGGGATATATAGAGGGTATTCTCGATGGAGTGGCCCGGACACCGGAGAAAATGCAGGAGTACCTGGAAACCGCCCGCTCCAAGGCGGAGCTGGTCAATACGCTGATGGATGATCTGCTATTGTACTCGTCGCTGGATTTGAACCAGTTGCCTTATCATTTTGAAGAGACGGATCTGATCGGCTACTTCGAGGATTGCATCGCTGACAACCAGTATGAGTTCCGGCAGGCCGGGGTGAACCTGGAGCTGGTGATGGAGCTGGAGAAGCCGGCGAAGGTCCGCATAGACAGAGAGAGATTCAAAAGAGTGGTCCAGAATATTCTCGACAACGCGTTGAAATATATGGATAAACCCCGCGGGCAGGTGAGGGTGATTCTTAGAGATACCCGGACCTCAGCCATTGTTGAAATACAGGACAACGGCAGAGGGATACCGGAAGCGGATTTGCCCTATGTGTTTGACCGTTTCTACAGAGTGGACGCGGCTCGCAAGAATGCGAGCGGCAGCGGTCTCGGCTTGGCCATTGCCAAACAAATCGTAGAGGGGCATGAAGGAAGCCTGTGGGCCCGGAGCGAACCGGGTCAAGGCACCCGGATGATCATTTCCCTGAAGAAAAGCTGATCCCATGGAGGCTAACATGGATACTGTAACGAAGAACATCCTGATCATTGAAGACGACCAAAGCATCGCCCTGCTGCAGAAGGATTATCTGGAGATTTCCGGGTATGCGGTAACCGTTGCCGCCAGTGGTCCGGAGGGGCTTAAGGCAATGGAGAAGACGGATTATGATCTGGTGATTCTGGATATTATGCTGCCGGGAATGGATGGTTTTGAAGTGCTCACCACCATCCGCCGGCAGGAGCTGCTTCCTGTTCTTCTGGTGTCTGCCAGGGGGGAGGAGCTGTACAAGATCAAGGGTTTGGGCCTTGGCGCGGACGACTATATCACCAAACCCTTCAGCTCCGGCGAGCTGGTCGCCCGGGTGAAGGCCCATATCCAGAAATTCGAACGGATGAAGGAAAGGTTCGGGAACGGTCCGGAGAAGCGGAGTTTGCAGGTCCGGGGGCTGGAGATCGAGAAGGAGGCCCGCCGGGTTCTGATAAACGGCCAGGAGGTGCTTCTGCCCCAAAAGGAGTTCGACCTGCTCCTGTTTTTGTTCCAGCATCCGGGCCGGGTATTCAGCAAGGAGGAATTGTTTGAACGGATATGGGGCTTTGATGCCACGGGAGATATCTCTACCGTAACCGTCCATATCGCCCGGATCCGGGAGAAGATTGAGGAGAATCCGTCGAAGCCCCAATACATCGGGACCGTATGGGGCTCCGGCTACAAGTTCCTGACATAAAAACACTAAAAAGTGTATAAACCTGACCAAAAGCTAGATTTCATTCCATGGGCCGCCAGCGGTATGATCGATACAGGACCCTAAGGGGAGAACAAAATCGATGATACAGCTGGAGGTATGGAATATGTCAGGTCAGACATATGAAAAATTCAAACCGCTTCACAACGCCCGGCTGGTGCTGGGTTATTTGACGTCTATGGTGGATGAGAAAATCGACAATCTGCCGTATTGGCTGATTCTGCCGCATAAAAAGCCTGCCGAAGCGGCCCACTGCCGGGTGGATGATGCGGAGCTGGTAGGCTCCTGGTATGAGGCCATTGACGCCGTCCGCAGCATGCTGGATACGGAGGAAGGCGCTACCGTCCAAGAGTCCTTCCGCAGACATGTGATGAAGTCATGGGGTGAGCACGGGCTTCGTTTCCATGAGCCGTATCCTTGGACTCATACCAATCACAGCTCCTTCCATGAGATGGGGTACATTCTGCCTGCGCTGAACCGGATGGTGGAGAAGAATCACGGTGATGCGGAAGCGGAAAAAAGAGCCTCGGAGCTTGTCCGGGGAATGCGCTCCTTGGTCGTCGAACGAAAGGTCAGAACCTTCTGGTCAGGTGACTTCCAGGAGAAGGAGCCCATCTACGAATTCCCCAATGATGTGTATTTGAAGGATGGCGGCTTCGATATGACCCGGCATACAGGGCGTGGAGAACAAGCCATCCGCAATGCCATCGTCCTCCATTCCCTGGTGCGGAGGTATGAGATTGCCCAAGATGAGGTTGCGCTTGATTTGGCTACCGGCTTGGCCAATCACCTGTTAGGGCCATCGCGTTATTTTAATTACAAAATGGAGTTCTTCGGCCATGTCCATTCAGCAGGCTGGGTGGCGTCGGGGCTGGTCCGGCTGGGCCGGATAACCGGAAAACCCCGTTATATTACGGCAGGCAAGGGCATCTATGATTATATCCGGTCCTTGTCCTCCTCCTTCGGCTGGGTGCCGGAATATGCCCAGTGGCATCCCCACCACGAGGAGCACTGTGAAACCTGCTGCATCAAGGATATGATCGAATGCGCTAATGAGCTGATTCTCGCAGGATTCGAAGAATATTGGACGGATATGATCCGGTTCGCCCGCAACCAGCTGGTGGAAAACCAAGTGAAGGTATCCTCCTATGTGGTGACGGACAATACTCTCCCTGACAGCGATGGTCTGACCTACCGGGATATTGACAAAAGAATGATCGGCGGCTTCACCGGCGGTTCCTTGGTGAATTCCATCTCGCTGTCCAAATTCCGCTCTATTGCCGGCTGCTGCGTGGGTATGGCGCCGGTTGCTCTGGAGATCGTCTGGAACCGCTCCGTGGAATTCCATGAAGGGACCGTTATTGTGCAAATCCCGGTGGACAAGGACGCGGAGGAAGCCACGGTGCGGATGGATTATCCCGAAGACGGCCGTATAACCGTAACACCCAAGCGGCCATGTGATGTTGCCATCCGGGTGTATGACTGGATGGG
The DNA here is from genome assembly GCA_023391955.1 of Bacillota bacterium. Classification (GTDB taxonomy): domain Bacteria; phylum Bacillota; class Bacilli; order Paenibacillales; family NBRC-103111; genus Paenibacillus_AR. The sequence goes on from JAEWAA010000169.1 coordinate 6,659, forward strand.
CCA
>JAEWAA010000171.1 GCA_023391955.1 Bacillota bacterium
CTCAGCGGCTCTTAAAGGCTGCATTTCCCAATGGATAAAATCTAACGGAACTCAGAAGCTCTTACAGAGCTTTTTTGCCTGCTTGAGGAGCAAATTCGCCTGCTAACAGTCGCTAAGTTCCGTTAGAACTGTAGACTCGCGGATTTGCGTCTTTAAGGGCTTCTCAGTTCCGTAAGAGCGGTAGATGCCTTTTCTTTTTAAAGCGGGGGCGGGAAGAATGGAGTGCGGACTGAATATTATAAGGTATATAGATGATATTTACTTATTTAAAACGGAAAAATCGTAAACTATATAAAACTTATTAAGCAATGTGTACAATAAGGCTTAAAAAGGAGTGGAAGAAATGGATGCGATGGACCGGCAAATTCTTGATTTGCTAAAAACAGACGGGCGGATGAGCCATTCGGATATCAGCAAGCATATCCACCTGTCTCTGCCTGCGGTGTCGGAGCGGATCCGCAAGCTGGAGGCCTGCGGCTGTATTGACGGTTTCACAGTGAAGCTGAACAGAGAGTTTATGGGGCTGGGGCTGTTGGCCTTTATCTTCATTACGCTGGAGCGGCCGGAGCATATACCGGCATTCCAAACGGCAGTCCTGGAGGAGGAAGCGGTACTGGAATGCCACCATCTTGCAGGGGAGTTTGATTATCTGTTAAAAACAGCAACAGGGAGCACCAAGCAGCTGGAGGAATTGATTTCGCTGCGGCTGAAGCAAATTCCGGGTGTAATCAAAACCAATACCATGATCGCGTTGTCAACTGTAAAGGAGGGGTAACGGATGCCAAGCGTTTTATTCATTAAAAGCTTGCTTCTGGGAATATCCGTAGCCGCGCCAATCGGGCCTATCGGTATGATGGTCCTTCAGCGCACCATGAAACTTGGTCTAAAAAAGGGACTGGCTTCCGGTCTGGGGGTGGCCTTGGCCGACATGATCTGCGCCGCAGCCGTCAGCGCCGGTATTGCAGCCATTCTTCTGCAGGCAGGGCCTTTGGCCTGGACGCTGAAGCTTGCTGGCGGAGTGTATTTGGTCGGCATCGGTCTCCGGGCATGGAAAGCGGCATCGGACGCAGCAGGGGAGGAGGCGGATCTGAAGGGGGAAGGGGCCTTGTCCATACTGCTGCTGACGTTGGCCAACCCGGGAACGTGGATTGCCTACGCAGGCGCCTATGCAGCTATCCAGTCCGATCTGGGCAGCGGCTGGGGGCTGGATTATGTACTTGGTGTTGGTCTGGGCTCCGGTTTGTGGTGGTGCTTCCTCAGCTTCTTCGCCGGGTGGCTGCGGACCAAGCTGGACCGGGGGATGAAAAGGGTGATGTACCGGATTTCCGGCGCGATGATCATATTCTTCGGCCTTTGGGGAGTTCTTCAGCTTTCATAAAGCAAGGGCTACCCTACATACAAAAAGCCGGCTATTCCATAAGGAATGCCGGCTGTATTGCGTTGGATTCGGATTAATGAATATCCCGGAAAAGTCCGATCACCTTGCCTAATATGGTAACATTCTTCAAGCGGATCGGCTCCATGGTGGGGTTCTCCGGCTGCAGCCGGATATGATCCTTCTCCTTGTAGAAGCGCTTAACGGTAGCTTCATCCTCTTCGGTCATCGCTACGACAATCTCCCCGTTATGGGCATTGGCCTGCTGCCTGACGATGACGAAATCCCCGTCGCGGATACCCGCATCGATCATGCTTTCGCCCATAACGCTCAGCATAAACACTTGATCATCATGCACCATATGCGCGGGCAGCGGGAAGTAGCCTTCAATATTCTCCGTAGCCGTAATGGGAACACCGGCTGTGACCTTACCTACCAGCGGCACCTGCTTGATGGAGTGGGAGAACATCTCCAAACCTTCATCTTCACTCCCCAGAATCTCGATGGCCCGGGGTTTGGTCGGGTCGCGACGGATCATGCCCTTCTTCTCCAGCCGTTCGAGATGCCCGTGCACAGTAGAGCTGGATGCCAATCCAACGGCTTCTCCAATCTCACGTACGGAGGGGGGATAGCCTTTATCGCGGACTTCATTCTTGATAAATTCGAGGATCGCTTGCTGCCGATTGGAAATCCTGCTCATTCTGATCACTCCAGTATGGAAATAATTATTAAAATTATAACACAGAACCGGAGTTCGCACAAACATAAGTTCGAATGGGTATTTTTGCGAACGTTTGTTTGTTTTTCGTTGACACAAACATTTGTTCGTGATATTCTGATTCCAGAACAAATGTTTGGGAGTGATCGATGATGAAGATGAGTCCGAATCGGTTGATGAGACGATTGATTATGATGGCCGGGATTATTGTTTCCGTGTTGTCTGTTGCCATATTGCATGCCTATGCGGGGAATGAACCGGAGGAGCCTGCTCTCTCACAAGGCTATAGTGCGACTACAGCGGCTTCCCTAGCCGTTCAGAGCGTTGCCTTTAAGCAGCCCTCTAAAACCATCTACACGGTAGATGTATGCCCGGGAGATACCTTGTGGGGGATTGCGGCTTCCCATCTGCCGGAGGGAGAGAGCGTACGTTCGTATATCAACAAAATTAAGAAAACGAACAACCTTAAAAACTCGGAAATCCGGGCAGGCCAAATTCTTGTTCTTCCATAAAGGAAATCAAAGTTACATACGCGGTGTTACAGAAGCCTTCCCGGAATGAGGTTAGGGGTTTATTCCCACCTCCCGGGGAAGGTTTCTTTGTGTTTTTTGCCTGACTCTTGACAATCCACGAGTGGAATGGCAAAGTTAAATAAGCTTGTATCGAAGGAATTCGGGCAGCGGTTCAAACAGATGGTCAACAGGAGGAGCAGAACATGGAAGAACTCATCCAGAGGATTAATGAATTGGCCCGCAAGGCCAAAACCTCCGGACTAACGGATGCAGAATTGGAAGAACGCAATGAGCTTCGCCGCAAATATATTGATTCCTTCAAAGCGTCCATGAGGGATCAACTGCAGTATGTCAAATATACGGGCGATGAAGAAGACAACAGTAAGGCATAACATCTTTACTAATAGAAGGGGTCGTCAACGTGTCGCGTAAATGGGAACGTATGGTCGTCAAGAATCAGAAGACAGTAAACCGCACCCGCAAAAAGAGCGGGATGGCTACAATTGAAGAAAACAACCGCAAGAAGGATGCCGATGTGATTATTAAAGGACGCAGCTGGATGTTCGCCAGCCTATTGGCTGTATTCGGCTTGTTCTATCTCATTACCTCGGCTGTGAACGGTGTTGCCATGAACGGAATATACTGGTTCACCGGAATTAGCTATGTCCTTCTGGGTGTGCTGATCTACCTGGTCCGCAGGCCGGTTATCGGGATCGGGAAAAGCTACATTACCCTCCGACGTTTTGGCGGGGATAAGCGAATCGGCTCCGACAGTATTGAAGAGATCACCATGAACAACGGCCACATCATCATCCAACAGAAGAACGTCAAGAAAAAATATATCTACACCAAGCTTCAGCACCGCTTCCCCATGGACGAACTGAACGCCAAGCTGCGTGAGTTCGCCATCCGGGAGAGAGTTCCCTTCAAGGACGAAACCAAGTAACCTTTAGCGGAAGGAAGAGTGACATTGGTCTTAAAAGCTGTTTTATTCGATTTGGATGATACACTTCTGTGGGATGACCGGAGTGTGAACGAAGCGTTTCACGCAACCTGCTTGGCTGCCGCTGCGAAATATCCGGCTATCCAGGCTTCCGAGCTGGAGGCCTCTGTCCGGCAGGAAGCCCGCGCCTTGTATGAAAGCTATGAGACGTTCCCCTTCACCAAAATGATCGGGATTAACCCGTTTGAAGCCTTCTGGGCGCATTTCTCCGAGGGGGAGCATGAAATGTTCCGCAAGCTGGAGCAGCAGTCTCCCGCATACCGGATTGAAGCCTGGACGAAGGGCCTGCTGGGAATCGGTATCGACGATCCCGCATTGGGCAAGGAGCTGGCAGAACGTTTTCCGGTAGAGCGCAGGAAACGGCCTTTGGTATACGAAGAAACCTTCCGGCTCTTGGACGGCTTGAAGGGAAGAGTGAAGCTGCTGCTGCTGACTAATGGCGCACCTGATCTCCAACGGGAAAAAATCGCAGGTATTGCCAACCTGGAGAGCTATTTCGACCATATTGTCATCTCCGGCGTATTCGGGGAAGGCAAACCGGCGGAATCCATCTTCCGGCATGCGGCAGAGCTGCTGGGCATTGAACCAACAGAGGGGCTGATGGTCGGCGATAAGCTGACTACCGATATTCTGGGCTCCGGGCGGGTGGGCATGCCTAATGTATGGATTAACCGCCACGGCATCACTCGAACTGATGAGATTGTGCCTACCCATGAGGTTGCCGATCTGGAAGAATTATTTGTTCTTTTTGACTCTCTTCTTAAATAAGCTTAATTCTAAAACGCCGGCTGCCCCTGGGGAGTCTGGCGTTTTTGACCACATATTCCGTTTATAAGGGCGGTGCCGGATTGACCCGGGCTTCGCAGCAGAGAAAGGGATGACTCTTGATTATGAAACCAACGCTTGAAGCACAGTTAAAGAAAAAGATAATGATTTTGGACGGCGCCATGGGCACGATGATTCAACAGGAGGATCTGACTGCTGCGGATTTTGGGGGGGAGGATCTGGAGGGGTGTAACGAGTATTTGTGCGTCACCCGGCCGGATGTGATCTCGAAAATCCATGACGCCTATTTTGAGGCAGGCGCGGATATTATTGAAACCAACAGCTTCGGCTCCACCTCCGTGGTACTGGCTGAATACGGCTTGGAGGCCAGAGCGCGGGAGCTGAATCTGGAGGCGGCAAAGCTTGCCGTACAATCCGCCAAGAAATATACAACACCGGAGCAGCCCCGGTATGTAGCGGGAGCTTTAGGTCCCACCACCAAAACCCTGTCAGTCACCGGAGGCGTTACCTTCGACCAGCTAACGGACAGCTATTACGAACAAGCGCTGGCCTTGATTGAAGGCGGCGTGGATGCACTCCTGCTGGAAACCTCCCAGGACACATTGAATGTCAAAGCAGGAAGCATCGGCGTCCGCCGGGCAATGGAGGATTTGGGCATCAGTCTGCCCATTATGATTTCCGGGACCATTGAGCCCATGGGGACCACACTGGCCGGTCAGTCCATCGAATCCTTTTATATTTCGCTGGAGCATCTGAAGCCGGTTTCCGTCGGATTGAACTGTGCCACAGGCCCTGAATTCATGCGGGATCACATCCGGACCTTGTCACAAATCGCCTCATGCTCCGTAAGCTGTTACCCCAATGCCGGACTTCCCGACGAAAATGGCCAATACCATGAAACCCCGGATACACTGGCCAAGAAGATGGCCGGTTTTGCCGAGCAGGGGTGGATCAATATCGCCGGCGGCTGCTGCGGCACAACACCCGCACATATCAAAGCCATGGCGGAGCTATTGTCCCGTTATGCCCCCCGTGCCCAAGCGGGCTCCCATCCTTCTGCGGTATCGGGTATCGACACGGTGTACATTGAATCCGAGAACCGGCCGTACATGGTGGGAGAACGCACCAATGTGCTGGGGTCCCCCAAGTTTAAGCGGCTGATCGCAGAGGGCAAGTTTGAGGAAGCGGCGGAAATCGCCCGGGCCCAGGTGAAGGGCGGAGCCCATGTGGTGGATGTCAGCCTCCAGGATGCCGAGCGGGATGAAGTGGCGGATGTGGAGTCTTTTATGCAGGAGCTGGTGAAGAAGGTGAAGGCTCCGGTGGTGATCGATACCACCAATGCCGAGGCGGTAGAGATGGCTCTGAAATATATCCAAGGCAAAGCCATCATCAACTCCGTTAACCTGGAGGAAGGGGAGGAGCGGATTGAGAAGATCGTTCCTCTGGTCCACCAATACGGGGCTGCGCTTGTGTTTATGTGTATCGATGAGGACGGGCAGGCTGTATCCAGCGACAAGCGGTTCCAGGTGGCCAAACGGGGATATGAGCTGTTGACGCAAAAATACGGCATCGCCGCGGAGGATATTATTTTCGATCCCATGGTGTTCCCGGTAGGAACCGGCGACGCCCAATATCTGGGGTCTGCCAGCGAAACCATTGAGACGGTCCGCAAAATCAAAACAGCCTTCCCGGAGACCAAAACCATCATGGGGGTCAGCAACGTTTCCTTCGCCCTTCCTCCTGCAGGCCGTGAGGTGTTGAACTCCGTTTATCTTTATCACTGCACCAAAGCCGGGCTGGATTTCGCCATCGTGAACACCCAGCGGCTGCAGCGTTATCCGTCCATCCCCGAGGAGGAACGGAAGCTGACAGAGGATTTGATCTTCAACACCAACGATGATACGTTGGCAGCCTTCGTGGCTTATTTCCGCGAGAAAAAAGTGGAGAAAACCGTTAAATCCTCTAATATGACGTTGGAGGAGCGTCTGGCTTCTTACGTGGTGGAAGGCACCAAGGAAGGGCTGCTGCCCGATCTGGATAAAGCCATGGATACCTACAGCCCCCTTGAAATTATCAATGGCCCCCTGATGGCGGGGATGGAGGAAGTAGGCCGGCTGTTCAATAACAATGAGCTGATCGTGGCCGAGGTGCTGCAGAGTGCGGAGGTGATGAAGGCCTCTGTTACGTATCTCGAGCCTTTTATGGAAAAGAACGAATCTGCCGTCAAAGGGAAGATTATTCTGGCAACCGTTAAAGGTGACGTGCATGACATCGGCAAGAACCTGGTGGAAATCATTCTTTCCAATAACGGTTACCAGATTGTGAATCTGGGCATTAAGGTACCGCCGGAGCAGCTGATTGAAGCGTACCGGAAGGAAAAGCCCGATGTGATCGGACTCTCCGGCCTGCTGGTAAAGTCGGCTCAACAGATGGTGACTACGGCCCAGGATTTGCGCAGCGCGGGAATCGATGTGCCGATTATGGTGGGAGGCGCCGCTCTGACCCGGAAGTTCACCAAAACCCGGATTGCCCCGGAATATGACGGACTGGTGCTG
>JAEWAA010000258.1 GCA_023391955.1 Bacillota bacterium
GAATTTGAATGATCCGGGTATTCATGGACCGGGTAATCAGCTGAATGACAACCGAGGGCAGGACCATCATCACACAAGCGGACCACAGGATGAATTTCCGGGATTTCTCCACCTCTTTGACAATCTCATTTTCATCGATGGCGCCTGCCACGGACCACCCCTCCAGATAGCTGATGCCCGAATACCCCGTCTGGAACACCATCATATGCTCTGGCCGCTGCAGGTTGTCGAACCTGATCTTTTTGCCGCTCTGCCAGTCCACCTCCGGGTCTGTGGTGAACTCCACCTCCCCTTCCCCGTTAAGCAGATACATGCTGCCCTGCACGTTCAGGTTAGAGAATCCCTCGCTCAAATCAATGGTTTTAAAATCGATTTTGACCATCTTCTCCCGGGACATCCGCTCGGCATAATAATCCATTCTCCGGACCAGGGAGAAACCGTCAAAGGAGCCGTCCGTTGTTTCTGTCCGTACGAAGATAGGCAGGGAACGGGGGTTGGCGGTGGCGGTTTGGTACCATTCCTTCTCCCTTACCTTATTGTCCAGATAACCGACATTGCCGGAATGAAGCAGCGTGGCGTTGTCCGCGTACACCGTAATGTTCTGGAGGGACAGGGCGATAGGCGTGTAATTGTTCAGCATCCGCCGCAGGTAGGAATCGTAGGCCTCCACATAATCCTCCGTCTGGAGGAAGTCCCGGTCCAGTATTTCATTGGTGGTGTAATCGGTATAGAAAAAAGCGGACAGGCCTACGGCATCATCCACCTGGGAGCGGAAATCATTTTTGATCTGCTCAATGGCCAGGCGGATATCCTTCACCTTCTGGTTCCTGACATTATTCGAGATAACGGTATAGAATATGGCATTGGTCAAAATCGTGGGGAGAAACACACAGAGAGCATATATAAGAAGCATCTTGTTCCGCAGCCGGATATTGTTCAGTAACCGGTTCATCCCTATCCCCCTTAACGCTCTATGATTCGGTTTCGGTATTCCGTTGGTGTCATCCGCTCCATCTTCTCAAATTGGGTAACGAAATAATCCGCATTGTTAAAGCCCACCTGCTCGGCGATTTCATACACCCGCTTATCCGTTTGCCGGAGCAGCTTTTTGGCTTCGCTGATCCGCAGCTGCTGCACATGGTCGTTGAAATAGATGCCGTAGGTTTTTTTGAACAGCTGGCCCAAATACACCGGATTCATGAAAAATTTGGCCGCGATGCTCTTCAGATTCATATTCTTCTGGAAGTTGGCGTCTACATACTGTTTGATTTTGTGGATGTTACCCTTGGTGAAGGTTTTGCGAAGCCTGGCAAGGGCTTCCGAGGATTCGGCAGCAAATTGCTGCAGCAGCTTCTCCAGCTCCTCCAGGGTAATGCTGTAATCATGCCAGCCGATCATCGGCTCCAGGCTTTTCAGGGCTTTTTCGTCGCCGTCCATGCTGCGGATGGATTGGACAATACCTGCGACAACCCTGTCCACCGCTGTTTTCATGGCCTCCGGCGAAACATGCTTCTCCACCAGCGACTGGAGAAACTGCCGGATGCAGGAGGGAAGGTCATGCCCCTCTCCTTCCTCCACCGCCTGGATCAGCTCCCGGGTGCATTCATCCTCCAGATGAATATAGTTCAGAACGGCATCCTCCACGTCCCCGTAAGCAATGACACGTTCGTTATGCTTAATGAATTTGTACTGCATGGCCTGTTTGGCACTGGTATAAGCATCCCTCAGACTGCGGAGCTCCTTAACGGGTTTGCCTGCATAGAGCCGCAGTTCCAGCGGGTACAGGCTGGCCAGCCGGTTCCCCAGCTCCCGGGCGAAATCCCGCGGGCTGCCGAAGCCCTCCGCATAATAGATATCGGGGGCAATAAAGCCGTAGGCCCGGTGGTGCGCATACACGAATATATGCTCCAAGCTCCGGTGGAGCATGGATTGAAGCGCTTTCTTCATCTCCTCTGCAAGCTGCTCCTTGGTGGGTACGGCAGCCTCATTCCAGGAGGTCGCATTGTTGATTTCCACCAATATATACGAAAACTCCCGGACCCCCGCATCCCTCCAATAGCCGCTCCAGGCTTCAATGGCCGTCCCGCTTAAATCCCCGCGGATCAGCGCCTCAATGAGCTTTTCTCCCGCATCCGCCGATTTTCCCGCCTGCGCCTGGGTTTGCCGGACCAGCTTTTCCCGGAGCTTCGCAAGTGTATTGACGATGTCGTCCTGGTCCACCGGCTTGAGCACGTAATCCAACACCCCGTACCGGACGGCCTGCTGGGCATACCGGAAATCATTGTATCCGCTAATGATGATGAAATTCGTGTCCAATCCCTCCCCGGCGACAGCCTGGATAAGTCCGATGCCGTCCAGCACGGGCATACGGATATCGGTAATCACCAGATGCGGCTTGCTCTCCCGGATCAGCGCCAAGGCATCCTCCCCATTGTCCGCCTCACCCGTGATTTGAAACCCGTTCCCTTCCCAGTCGATCATCTCAATCAGGCCTTTGCGGACGAAGAATTCGTCATCAACGATAATTGCGGAATACACGGCAGCAGCCCTCTCCCCCTGAGTAAATTTGGTAATTATCCTTACAATACCATAGCATAGCAGGAATTTCTTGTATGTACACGGATGGATTTACGCGCCAGCTATCCGGCGGAAATCATTCTATACTTTTCGAAGAAAGTGCTTTATTTTCCAAAGCGAGGAGGGGATCGCCCCTGTGTTATACTTTGGGCATTATGACCTTCACGCCAGATAATCGGAGGAGAACGGATATGGGGAACGGCAGGCAAGGCGCCTTTTTTACCGGGCAATACCGCAATGTGTTTTCGGAAATGGGAAAAAGCGAGGAGGTGGTCCGCCGCCGGCTGGAGGAGATTTGGCAGGAGCTGTTCCACGGCAGCCCGGAGGTCCGGCTCTACCATCCCCTGGACGGGGACAAAGGATATATGGTGGACACGGGAAATGATGACGCCCGCACGGAGGGTATGTCCTACGGCATGATGTTTGCAGTCCAGCTGGACAAGAAGGACGAGTTCGACCGGCTGTGGAATTTCTCCAAAACCTTCATGCAGCACCGGGAGGGGCGGTACAAGGATTATTTCGCCTGGCACTGCAGTCTGGATGGAACTCCCCTCTCTCCAGGTCCTGCCCCGGACGGGGAGGAATTCTATGCCATGGCGTTGTTCTTCGCCTCCGCCCGCTGGGGGGACGGGCCTGCGCCTTATGATTATTCGGCGCAGGCCAGACAGATCCTCAGAGCCTGCCTGCATCAGGGAGAGGAAGGTCCGGGGGATGCCATGTGGGACCCGGCGACCAAGCTGATCAAGTTTGTGCCGGAGAGTCCCTTCAGCGATCCTTCTTATCATTTGCCTCATTTTTATGAGCTGTTTGCACTGCTGGCGGATGAGCAGGATAGGGCGTTTTGGAAGGAGGCGGCGGCCGCCAGCCGGGCTTACCTGCACACGGCATGCCATCCCGTTACAGGACTCTCCCCTGAATATGCCAACTTCGACGGCACACCAGCCCCCCCGCAGCCCCATGGGGATTACCGCTATTTCTACAGCGACGCTTACCGGGTGGCCGGGAACATCGCCGTGGACTGGGAGTGGTTCCGGGCGGACCCCTGGCAGGTAGGGCAGTCCAAGCGGCTTCAGGCCTTCTTCCGTGATAAGGAGGTCTCCGATTACCGCCGGTACCATCTGGACGGCACCCCCTTCGACGAGCCGGCGCTTCACCCTATCGGCCTGCTGGCCACCAATGCTATGGCCTCCCTGGCAGCAGACGGCCCGGATGCGGCGGCCTTCGCAGAGCTGTTCTGGAACACGCCGCTGCGCACGGGGAAACGCCGGTATTACGACAACTGCCTGTATCTCTTCGCGTTCCTGGCCTTAAGCGGCCATTACCGGATTTATCTGCCGGAGGGTAAGAGCTTGTAATGCTGCCGTTTAAACCGCCTTTAACTGGAAATGGCAGATTGGACGGATTCCCGATATAATTCACGTAAGGGGGAATCTACCATGGATTTTGAAACGGTTATGCAGGAGCTTGAAGCGCTTGGCAAGGAGCGCCTAAAGAAGCAATACATGTCCAACGGCGCACATGAACCGCTGTTTGGGGTTGCCACCGGCGCCATGAAGCCCATTGCCAAACAAATCAAAATCAATCAACCGTTGGCGGAGCAGCTGTATGCCACGGGGAATTACGATGCCATGTATTTTGCCGGCATTATAGCCGATCCGAAGGCGATGACGGAGGCGGATTTTGACCGTTGGATGGATGACGCCTATTTTTATATGCTTTCAGATTACGTGGTAGCGGTGACATTGGCGGAAACGGGCATTGCCCAGGAAGTGGCGGATAAGTGGATCGGTAGCGGAGAGGAGCTGCGGATGTCGGCGGGCTGGAGCTGTTATTGCTGGCTTATGGGCAGCCGTCCCGATGCGGAATTTGCTCAAGACAAAATCGCCTCCATGCTGGAGCTGGTGAAAAAGACGATTCACCATTCACCCGGACGGACGCAGGCATCCATGAATAATTTTCTGTACACCACGGCGGTGTCCTACCTGCCTCTCCACGACATGGCGGTGGAGACCGCTAAGGCGGTAGGCCCTGTAGAAATGAAACGGGACAACAAAAAAAGCAGCGTCCTGCTGGCCTCCGACAATATCCAAAAGGCTGTGGAGAAGCAGCAGCTCGGCTTTAAGCGCAAATATGTGCGATGTTAGAAAAAAGCCGCTGGAGGCTCTAAACTGTGCCCGCTAACGAATCTGAGCCACGCTATTTGATTGTTTATAGGGAAACAAAAAATCTAACGAATCCTAGCCACGCTATTCGGGTGGAATTGGCGGCGATATGCCTCCAGCCTGGCGAATAGCGTGTACCAGATTCGTTAGATTTTTTTCGTGCCCCTTTTTGGCGAAATAGCGTGTACCAGATTCGTTAGTCGGATCACTTTGCGGCGGTGAGAGAACGACGGGACTTTCCCCGTTTGACCAGTGTCACTTTTGCCGATTTGAGTTTCGGTACTCTCCCGGATTTGGGCTTCGCCGCGGCGATGAAGACGCTGACCAGCACCAGCGCGGCGCCGATATAACCTTGGACCGAAAGAACCTCCTGCAGGAAGATAAAGGCGAGCAGCGCGGAAAACACCGGCTCCAATGCAAACAATAAGCCGGTCCGTTCCGGTGTGGTGTAGGTCTGGGCGATGGGCTGCATCACAAACCCGAATGCGCTGCATACCAGTGCCAGCCCCAGTACCGCCCCCCACTGCACCGAGCCGGCGGGCAAAGCGGGAGCTTCAAAGAGAAAGCTGGCCACCCATCCGTAGAAGCCGGCAAATCCAAGCTGCAAAATTCCCAGCAGCAGTCCCTCCGTCTTTTGGGCAAAACGGTCTGTCAAAATAATATGGTACGCATACAGCAAGGCTCCAATCAGGCAGAATACCGCTCCCCGGTTCAAGGCCAGAGAATCCTGGACAGTCATAAGCCCAATCCCGACAACAGTGAGGATGACCCCGGCAATGATTCTGCCTTGAGGCTTCTTCCGGGTGATGATCATTTGCAGAATCGGCACAAACACCACGGTCGTGCTGGTCAGAAAACCGGCGGTGGAGGCTGTGGTGGATTGCAGGCCAACCATCAGGAAGCTGAACATTCCAAACAGGGTCAAGCCCAGAATCGCCCCTCTGCCGATAACGGGAAGAGTGGCTTTCCGCAGCCTTTTATGAAAGATCAGCACCGCCACCAAAAAAGCGATGCCGAAGCGAAGCCCGATCAGATTAAAGGGACCCAGTCCGTCCAAACCGGCTTTCATCAAGAGATAAGAAGCCCCCCAAGCCATAGAAATCAAGGCGATGCAGCTATCCGCCCGCTGCTGTGTCCAGCCCGTTTTCACCGTTGTATGAAGCGTATTGTGGGCAATCATCATGTTCTCCCCCAGGGGCGCAAGGTCCGTTTGTTTTTATTTCCATTCATTATTATAGTGAAGACTTGACATTTGGGAAGAGAATGTTGTTCATCCCCTCCATGAGGATCTGTAATGTCTCAAGGGCAGCATAAAACCTGTCATGGCTCCTTGCAGCAGAATTGAATATAATAGAGGTAATGCAGCAGCGGCCGGGACGGCAGGAGGTCAGGAATGAATAAAGAGGATCAGGTACTCACGGGCTTCAGGGACGTGTTCAATAAGATGGTTTGGCTGAATAAGCTTAAGATGGAGGAGTGCCTAGAGGGATACAAACCCTCTGAGGTCCATTGCATCGAATACATTGGGAAGAATCCGGACTCCAACGTGACCAAGCTGGCGGAGACCTTTTATATGACGAGAAGCGCCATCAGTAAGATAATGAAGAAGCTCATGGATAAGGGCTGTATCGAAAGCTACCAGAAGCCGGAGAACAAGAAGGAGATTTACTTCCGGCTGACGGAGAAAGGGCTGGAGGTTTATAACATCCACGAAGAGCTGCATAAGGAGTTTCAAAAGCGGGATCAAGCCGTATTTGCGCAGGTGACCGAGGCTCAATTTGACGATATGCTTAGATTTATGGAACGGTACAGCCGGCATTTGGACGGAGAAATCAAGAAATTAGGCATCGATATGACTGCGGATAAATCTGAATAAAATTGTGGAACCACAAGCAGCCCTCTCCAAGGAGAAGAGGCTGCTTTTTAATTGCCGTTATTTTTGTTGACGCGGAAACAAAACGGTGATACTATTACTTTTGATTCCAAGGAAACAAAATAAACCCCGTTGAAGGGAGAAACCATATGTTTCATAACCAATCTAAACACGCTTTCCTATTTGGCCTTATCTCTGTATTTCTTTGCGGAATCGGCTTCAGTATTGTAGCCCCTGTTGTCCCCTTCTTAGTACAGCCTTATATCAGCAACCCGGGAGATCAAGCTGTCGCGGTGACGCTCTTGACCTCTGCTTATGCAGCCTGCGTATTTTTGGCGTCCCCCGCGCTTGGAGCATTGAGCGACAGGTTTGGACGACGGCCGCTGCTGCTGATCTGCCTATTGGGCTCCGCAGCCGGGTATACCGTTTTTGGCATAGGGGGTGCCTTATGGGTCCTTTTTGTGGGCCGTATTATAGAAGGGATTACCGGCGGGAGCATCAGCACGATCTTCGCCTATTTTGCCGACATCACTCCTCCTGAAGAACGGACCAAAACCTTCGGATGGGTGAGTGCCGTTGCAGGCGCTGGAGCCATCATCGGCCCCTCACTGGGGGGATTGCTTGCCGGGTTTGGATATGAGGTGCCCATGTATTTTGGAGCTGTTATCACCTTAATGAATGTCGCGTACGGATTTTTGTATATGCCGGAGAGTCTGGATAGAAATAGCAGGTTGGACAAGATTGCCTTAACCCGATTGAATCCATTCTTACAGCTGGCGGGTATCCTTTCCATGAAAAATGTAAAGAGGCTGTTTCTCTCCGCCTTTTTGCTGTGGATACCCAACGGCTCTCTGCAGGCGGTGTTTTCGCAGTTTACCCTGGATGTGTTCGGCTGGGAGCCTGCACGAATCGGACTGATGTTTTCCATCATGGGCATTCAGGACATCCTCGCCCAAGGCTTCATCATGCCGAAGCTTCTGAAAACCCGCAGTGATAGGCAGATTGCCATTGCCGGAATGGTGTCGGAGGTTGCAGGCTACAGCCTTATTGCAGCATCGGCTTTACTCTCGTTCTATCCCCTTTTTATCGCGGGAATGTTTATCTTCGGCTTCGGTGATTCGGTCTTCGGGCCTTCGTTCAACGGGATGGTTTCCAAGTTGGCGGATGCCCGTGAACAAGGGCGGCTTCAAGGAGGCAGCCAATCGATTCAGGCTTTGGCCAGAATGCTCGGACCGATTGCGGGAGGGCATCTCTATGTCTCCTTCGGTCATGCGGCACCGGCGGTTATGGGGATTCTTCTCATCACGGCAGCCATCACTGTAATGAAATAGCAGTCACCGTTTCCAGCCAGCTTCTGCATGCCGCAGTCCAGCCTTGTACAGGTCCTCTGGTTGTTCCCAACCCAAAACCGTGCCGCCCTGCCCTGTACACATGCAGCTCCGTGGATACGCGCGCTTTCCTCAAGGCGAGGTAGAAGCTGATGCTGTGTTCTGCCGGGGTTGTTTTGTCATCGTCCGCAACCATAATAAAGGATGCAGGCGTGGCTTCTGTTACGAGTTCGTCGGTAGGATACTTTTCCACACATTTTCTTAGCGGAGCCGCATTGTCTCTCCCATCATCCTCGGCCCAGCCCTTCAAGGAGATGCAGGGATAACCCAGAATCATAAAATCAGGTTTCGCACTAAGCTGATCAACCGCATCAATGGGCTCATAAACAGATCTGTTATAACAAGTACCCAAAGTAGAGGCCAGGTGGCCGCCTGCCGAAAACCCCATCACCCCCACCTTGGCGGGATTAATGCCCCGATGGGTCATGCTGCGCACAAGTCTAATGGCTCTTTGGGCATCCTGCAGAGGAGCATCGAGGGTTTGTTCATGTCCGTTACCCGGCATTCTGTGTTTAAGGACAAATGCGGCAATCCCCAGGGAATTCAGCCATTCTGCTATTTCTGTGCCTTCGAGATTCAATACCTGTCTCCGGTAGCCCCCACCGGGAATGACGATTATCGCTGCGCCGTTAGGCTTGTCCGGAATAAAGGGAAGAATAGACGGCGCAGTTACGCCTTGAACTACTCTTTTTGTCTTATGCTCCCAGGGTTCTTCAAAAACAACTTCCTCCGCCGCTTCATTCCCGAGTCCCGGGGCTTTGCCAGGAAATAATAAGATTTCATCCTTCATAAATAATCACCATCCTGTTTTCTATAGTAGCGCAATCTTGAATGCGGATAAATGCGGATGTTATCATAAAAGTCAGGAGGCGATGGAAATGGACGGTTTGTTAGCGGAGAATGAAATGCTGCTCTGGACGGGAACACCTCCCGGCTCGGAGCAGCTTGAATTAGAGCAGCAGGTTCTGGACCGGAGTACGGATTCAACCATCAAGAACAGAGCGGTTATGGGCGTGTCGGCACCAAGCATTACTCCCTTTTTTCCGGAGCAGGGTACAGGCAACGGAGCTGCCGTATTGATCGCGCCGGGGGGAGCCTACGAACGGCTTGCCTTCGATAAAGAGGGTATCGACATTGCAAAATGGTTTAATTCCTTGGGAGTGGCGGCTTTTGTTCTGAAGTACAGGCTGCCTGCAGAGGGGCACCGGAACAGCCACTGCGTTCCCTTGCAGGACGCTCAACGGGCTATGCGGCTCATCAGGAGCAATGCGGAGCGTTGGAGCCTTCATCCGGACAAAATCGGATGTATCGGTTTTTCCGCGGGAGGCCATCTGACCGCCACGCTGGGAACGCGTTACGCGGAGCCGGTATACGCTCCGGTGGATGAAGCGGATCTATTGGATGCGCGGCCAAATTTTCTTATCCTCGGCTATCCTGCTATCGTTCCCGGCAACACAGAGGCAAAACCCAACTTTGCGCCGCTTCAAATGTATCCGGGCGATCAGCAGGTGGATGCGAATACACCGCCGGCGTTTTTATTCCATGCGCATGATGACTGGGTGTCCTCCGAACACAGCATCCGCTTCTACTCCGCCTTAAAGCAAGCGGGTGTGGAGGCGGAGCTGCATATTTTCAGAGCAGGCGGGCATGGGTTTGGTATCCGCGGAGCGGTAGGGGCGGTTGCCATGTGGACAAATTTATGCGAGGAATGGCTGGTGGCCACCGGTATTATTCCCGGGAGGTCATCCCTTTAAATGAACGGAAACCGTTATGAAATTTTCTTGAAGGTTGTGGAGCTGGGGAATATCACAAGAGCCGCGGAGGCGCTGAATTATACCCAGTCCGGGGTCAGCCATGCCATCGCGGCTCTGGAGAAGGAAACCGGCTTCGCCTTATTCAGACGGAGCAGCAACGGCGTCACCCTCACAGACAACGGCAAGCAGATCCTGGAGCGGGTTCAAAGTCTGGTCAACCAGCAGCGCAGCTTGGCCCAGACCATCGCGAATATCAATCATAACGTCGCCGGAACCATCCGGGTGGGAACCTTCACCAGCGTCTCCTCCCAATGGCTGCCCGGCATCATCCGCTCCTTTTCCGAGCGTTATCCGCTGGTAGACTTTGAATTGCTGGACGGCAACTACGATGAGATTATGGAATGGATCACCCAGGGCAAAATTGATTGCGGCTTCCTTACCGCTCCGGTACCGGAAACCCTTTCCTTCCTCCCCCTTAAGCAGGACCCGCTGCTGGTGCTGATGGAGCCCGGGCATCCCCTGACCCAAATGGAAACCCTATCTCTGGAGGACATAATCAAAGAACCCTTCATTATGCCTATGAAGGGTTCCGACAATGATATTCGTGCGGTGCTGCGGGATACTCCCACTCCGCCCAGGGTGAAATATACGCTCAATGACGATATCTCGGTTATGGCTATGGTGGCCAACGGCTTCGGCATCAGCATCATGCCGGAGCTGATCATCCGCAATGTCACCTTCCCCATGGCCAGGAGGCCCTTGGATCCGCCCCAATACCGGAACATCGGGATCGTGTCGCTGCCTGTAAGCGCGGTGACCATTGTGGCCCGGGCCTTCCTGCAGTATCTGGGCGAGACGGATGTGGTACAGTTTGAATCGAAGCCGGAGTAAGATGACGTTAGCTTCTTTCACCCAACGGAATTCCCTCGAAGTTCGGATCAAAGAATTGCAAAATCTGTGCCGGCGTCCAGCCGGATAACCGTTTGAACTCCTTCGTCATATGGGCCTGGTCGAAATAGCCGGATAAACAAGCCGCCTCCGCCCCGTTCATCTGACCGATCAACCGGATGGAGCGGTAGAACCTCTGGATACGCGTGTAATCCAGCAGGGTTATTCCCAGCATAGCAGAGAAATCCCGCTCCAGCTGCCGGAGAGACACATTCAGCTGACTGGCCACCGCATCGTATTGTACGTGCTTCATGTGGCGGAGCATTCTGGACGCTTGATCGATTCTCTCCAGCTTCTGTTTTACCGCGTACCGTTCCTGCCGAAGTCTGTATATACAGGCATCCTCCACGATTGCTGCACGCTCCGGAGGCGGGGCCTCCATCAGCCTTCTGCACAGCGCCGACATAAATTTATCCTCATTCAACGGAATTACCTGCTGGCAAAAGGCGGGCGGGATTCCCGTCAGCTGATAAAACAGGCGGAATTCCATATCCACTATAAACAGCTCCGTGTAGTAGGAGAAGCCGATCATCGGCTCCTTGTTCAGGCCCAAGGCCAAGACATCCCCGGCCTTCATGCCGACCCCGTTATACACGCCTCCCCCGTTCAAAATGAAAATCAGATAAACGGAGGTATCGGCTGGCATGGGAACATCCCCAACAGCCAGAACATGCTCAATATATTGGTGGATTCCGATATCAATCCGCGGCAAATATCGCATACATATCCCTCACCAAACTATTATATCTTGATATAGTTTAGTATAGGAATTGATCGGCCGTTTTGTCAACCCAAAAGGCGGTTACTCCGGCTTAACCGCCGCCAGACGCCGGGTTAGCAGTACGCCGTGCACAATCACCAGCATGCTGCAGGCCATGGCCATTACCTCCGCCGCCTGGTCGCTGGCTGTGAGCAGGTCGAAGCCTCCGTGCCAAAGAATCACAGGCAACACACTCCATCTTCCCATTCGGGTCAACCAGGCCAATAGGACGGAGCCATATGCCAGACTGATGACCCAGCCGATCATCCCCCAGCCCATATTGAGATAGGTTTCATTAAACCAGAAGGCGGGCAGATGCCACAGCATCCAAATAAGCGCTACCGCCAATGCGCTCACCAGAAGGGAATAACGCTTGTGCAGGAGCGGAAGGAGATACCCCCTCCAACCTGACTCCTCCCCCAAACCGAAGGTGAGCATCCAGATCAGTGTCGTTGCTGCCGCATTCCAGCCGGGCAGCTTGAATGTCCGGCCGAATTGATTCCAGTCCGGCCATTGTTCGGTAACCAACCGGTGGATAAGGAATGAAACTGCTGTATAAAGCAGGATCAGCAGAGCTGCTGTCCATAACGCCCTTCCCGCCGGCCGGACAGCAAAGGTCCGGGCCAGCCACTTCTTCAGTCCCCCGCTGCCCTCCGTGACCAGACATGCCGCCACCGCTCCCAGCAACGGGCCGAAGGAGGCCAGGTAGAATTGGCCGGAAACCTGCGGCAGGCTGATGGCCCATTGCCGCTCCAAGAGCAACGGCAGCCATAACAACCAGGTGAAGCCGTAGGAAACCAGCAGATAGATTCGTAGTTTGCGCATCGCAAGCTCATTCCTCCTTTATGTTCAGATCCGGTTAAGCCGGCTCTGGTCGATTCCATCACCGCCATCTTTACTGTTCCAAAAAAAAGGAGCCGCAATTGACGCGACTCCTTTTCTTTTGTACCGGCCTTCAGCTTAAGCCATGATCAAGGTTTGTAGAAGAGCACGGTTACCGGGTTAAGCAGTTGATTGTTCGCATCCTTCAGGCCGACAATTGTTATGGAATGCCGACCGGACGGAATGGCACTCAAATCCATGGCCATTTTCAACTGCTTCGCGTTGACACTGTCTGTTTCAGGTAGAACACGCCATGGATTAAGAACATCCGCATCGTTATAGACGTAGATCGTTTGAGAACTGGCAAGGTTGGCATTGAACTGAATAATCAGGTTCGAATCCACAATAACCGGCATGATGTTGTTTTGAGCAAATTGCTGAGCCGCTGTTGCATCCGTTGTCGAAGCTGTTGTGGAAGCATACACCGCTTCGGGATAGGCAGATGCCTGCGGCACGACCTGAAGCGTGAATGTCTTCGACATGTTCAGATAGGCCGCTTTGACGGTGGCTGTTCCTGTTGCCTTTATGTTGAACAGGCCATTATTCACACTCCCGACATCCGTGCCGGTATAACTGAAAAGTGCCTGAGCCGTGACATCCGACACTGAGCCGTCACCCATCGTTGCCAGCACCCTCATGGGCTGATAAGCGGTTTTGGCGCTTCCATCATATGCATAGTACATCACATCGCTGTTGACTTCATCGTTGAGCACACCGACAACCTCCAGCTTCTTCAAGGTCTGCACCACTACCGGCAGCGATGCCGTACGACCATTATAGGTGGCCGTTACCGTTGTGGCTCCGTCATTGCTGCCGCCTTTCACACTGATGCCTCCCGACGAGGCGTCGATGATGGCGATATTGGCATCGGCAGAATCAACTTGGGTAATATGAGCCGTTACATCGGTTACTGAAGTGCCATTTTCGTCCACATAGTAAGCTTTGACAGTCTTGCTTTGGGAGCTGCTCAGTTTCAGATTCCCCTGTGAATCAACAGTATTCATGTCATCCGGCATAAGAGTGAGGCCTGGAGTGCGGACTTGCATGTACACATAGGTTCCAAAGTTGGCGAAGTGAACGTTCATATTAGAATCCCCGTTGCTCAATGCTTCGACTACGCCGTTGGACACCAACTTGACGACTTTGTTATTATCGGCAGGGTACCATGTCGCCTGATCCGTTACCTCCTCTGTCGAGCCGTCCGTATACACAGCCGTCAGCTTGAACTGCTTCTGGCCCGTGGAGTAGAAGGTTACCATATTGGCCAACCCGGGTCCGCCGCCAACATCCACATAGTTCCCGTTCCCGGAGTCATACTGGAACTTCAGATCGTCGAGAATCTTCACAAGTATCGGAATGG
Organism: Bacillota bacterium; assembly: GCA_023391955.1. Classification (GTDB taxonomy): domain Bacteria; phylum Bacillota; class Bacilli; order Paenibacillales; family NBRC-103111; genus Paenibacillus_AR. The sequence continues at coordinate 13,705 of JAEWAA010000258.1, forward strand.
TCAAGGTTTTGCCGCCATATTCGGCTGTAATGACCGCCGTACCGGAAATGTCTTCAACGTCGAGGCTGATATAAGTATTCGTGCCATAGCCGTAAGTAGCGGATGCCACTGTAGCATCGGATGTGCTCCATACTGCCATTTCGCTTACATTCCTGCGGGCGCCGTTATCATAAACGGCCAACAATACAGCTTCCTTGGGCCCCCCATAATGAACAACCAGTTGACCTGACTGATCCACATACGAGTCGGCCAGATGGCGGTACTGAAGCTCCAGGCTGCTCAAGTAGTCCGGTACTGTCGTAATCGTATTGGTTACCCCAACCTGCAGCTCGAAGCCGCCCAGTTTTACTTCGACCTGAGTTGTTCCGGCCTCCACAGGAGTGAACACGCCCTTGGAAACCGAGACTATGTTCAAATCGTCAGAAGTCCATTTCACTTCATCCGTCACATTAGCAGTCGATCCGTCACTGTAATGAGCGGTGGCGGTAATCATCTGTGAAGACGGGCTGCTATCAGTAAAGGTGACAGACGATGCCGTCGTGGTCAGATCTGTCATAATCTTGGAGCCGACTGCATTAACGCTGACCTTGACAATAACGGATGCCGACCGGCCGCCATACAAGGCGGTTACAATCGTCGAGCCTGGCGTAACCGGGATAATCCGGCCTTTTTCCACTTTGGCCACATTCGTATCCGCGCTGGTCCAGACGGCTGTCTCTGTAACATCAGTGGAATTGAAGTTTGCAGTCACTTTAGCAGCGCTCAAATCATCAAGGTACACCGTGTTTTCAGACAAATAAAAAAAGTCGTTGACCGAAACAGGCGTGCCGGAAGTCGGTACCGGGCTCGGCGCAGTCGAGCCGGTTGGTGTCGGTTTAGGTGTAGCCGAAGCTGTTGGTGTGGCGGTCGGTGTTGCCGTCGGTGTTGCCGTCGGTGTTGCCGTCGGTGTTGCTGTAGCCGTAGGTGTCGGTGTCGGTGTTGCTGTCGGCGTGGGTTCAGGCGTGCTGCCGCCATTATCTCCGCCATCATCGCTTCCACCCCCGCCGGTGCTGCCGCCTGTTCCGCCTGTTGAAGGTGTCGGCGTGGCGGAAGGAGATGTGCTGCCCGCAGGAGTACCGCCAGGACTCTTCACTTC
>JAEWAA010000272.1 GCA_023391955.1 Bacillota bacterium
CTGGCCGAAGCCAGTTTATCCGCCGTCACTGCCTCGCTGGCCAGATGTCCGGTGCGGATTTCATCCGCGGCAATATGGCCCCCGACGACGGAGTCCGCCGCCAGCTTCTCCCGGGTCACCGCCTCGTTGGCCAAAGCCGACGCCCCTACGGCACCCGGCAAAATTTCCTCGGCGCCCACGGAGCCGATGGCCAGCTGCCCCAGAATCACGGCCCGCTTACGGATAGCGGAGGTGCCCACGCTGCTTTCTGCCAGCTTCTCCGCCGTTACTGATCCCGCCTGTAGATGGGCGGTACGGATTTCATCCGCTCCGATATGCGTCCCCCGGACCGCCTCAGCGGCCAGCTTCTCGCCGGTGACTGCCTCTTTCTGCAAGGCGCGGGTTGTGACCGATTGATCATCCAGATGCTCCTGGCCTACCGCCCCTTGGCGCAGTTGGACAGGGCCCACCTCACCCCTGCCGATTTTGCTCTCGGTAACCGCTCCATCCTCCAAGTGGCGGGAGGTGACGGCGAACGGCTGCAGATGCCCGCTTTGCACCGAATCCGCCTTGAGATGACGGGTTTCCACACTTTCGGAACGCAGCTTTTCCGAGGTGACAGCCCCATCTGCCAGCTTTTCCTCCAACACGGAGCCATTCCCCAGCTTGGCGGAGTTAACCGCCCCGTTCACCAGCTGGGATGCCCCGATGGAAGCCACGCCAATATGCTCCGGCCCGATGGATTGGCTGCGCAGATGCTCCGGTCCGACGATACCGCCGGCCAGATGCTTGCCTTCGATTGCGCCGTCCTCCACCTGCATGCCGCCGATGATTTTATCCGCCAGCTTCTCCCGGGTCACGCAGCCGTCCACCAGTTTGTCTGCGGTAATGCTGTATAATCCGATTTTGTTAGCCGTTACAGCCCCGTCGCGGAGATGCTCCGCCCCTACGGAATCATCCGCCAGCTTATTGGAGGTAACTGCCCCTATGGAAAGCTTCCCCTCCGTTACGGAGTAATCCTCCAGCTCCCTAGTCCCTACTGAGCCCGGAACAAGCTTATCTGACGTGACGGAATGGTCCGCCAGCTTGCTTCCGGTTACAGCCTGATCGGTAATGTCATCGGTATAAATGACGGGAGCCTGGGGAATTTCGGCTTTACGCTCCAAAAGCTTGCCTGCGTCGGCTTGCCTGGGTTTGGCCGGAGATGACGCCACATTCCGGATTACGGTTTCCTTGGCCGAGCGGATGGGACGCTCAGGCGCGATGGCCTTGTGGATGCTGACCGTCTCCTTGACGGCAGGAGTCTGGACCGGCGGAGCCGGGGGTTCGGGCGGCTGCTCCCGGATGTCAGCGGCGTCAGTTACAGCCGGTGCTGCGGGTGCGGGCGGCAGCGTTCCTTCCGGCACAACATGTCTCGGCGCTTCCGGCACAGCCCGGGATGACGGCGCCGGTGCTGCTTCCGCATCATTTCCGGGAGCCCGTTCCGGCTGCTGCCGTCTGTCTCTGGTGATTCTGGTTTCCGCAGGCTGTTCATCCAGCCACCGCAACTCAGACTGGTGAGCGTTGATGATGGTGCCTTTACCCGCATCCTTGCGTTCCCTGCCGACGGGCAGTTTTTTAGGTTTCATGGGGCTCTTCCCTTCCATTTGTGCTATGGGCGAATGGTTACAGAACTAGTCATCTGTAACATATGCCAAACACCCAGATGCAGGTTCCTTGAACCTCGGGAAAATAGGCGAATACCCATAAATGAAATTTTCTTTCCCTAAAAAACCAAGCCAAAGCCGGCCAGCATCAGCCAGCGGACAGCCGCGCTCTCCCAGGTAAACTGCTCCCGCACCCGCTGGGCCGCCTGCTCCCCCATACGTCTGGCCAGCTCCTGATCGGCCAACAGCCTGCCTACCGCATCGGCAATCCCTCCGCTTAAATATCCCACAGGAACCAGATAGCCCGTTTCCTCATGAAGGATAATTTCCCGCATGCCGCCTGAATCCGCCGCCACAACGGGGACTGCGGAGGCCATGGCCTCCACATTGACCAAGCCGAAGGCCTCCCGTCTGGGGGAGGGCATCACCGCCACATCCGCCAGCCTGAACCATTCCGGCATCTGCTCGTGGGGAACGTAGGGAACGAAGCGCACATTCCTTGGCAAAGACCGGGCCATACGGTGGAGCTTCCGCACATAGTCGGTGGTCCGTTTCGAGCCATAGAAGGCGCCGCCGACTACGAGCAGGACCGCGTCGGGGTACTGAGCAGCCAGCCTGGGCATGGCCTCCAGCAGATGGTGGACCCCTTTGATCTCGCGGAGCCTGCCCGCGTAAAGAATGATTTTTTTGCCGGTATAGCCCATGACCCGGAGCTTTTCCTCACGCAGCCGCGCACCTTCCCCTTCCCATCTGGGCAAAAACAAGCCGGTGTTCACACCGGGATACAGCACCTGCAGCTTATATGCCGCTTCGGGAACCAGACGGGCAATCTCCTCCTCCAGATAACGGCTGTTGACCAGAATCCGCTCCACATAGCGGAAGCAGTCGGCCAGCTCCTGCCTTCCGATATGCCGCCTTGAAACAAAGGTCAGGGAATGCAGCGCCAGCCAAACCCGTCTTCCGAGCAGCGCTTTTTTGACCGCCCTGGCCATTCTTGGCCGGTTGTCCACTTGAATTAAGTCATAACTCTCCTGCCTCAGGCTTTTGATGACCGCTGACAGATAGTTCCTTCTGCCCGACGGGCGGAGATACCGGACAGGTCCCCGGATTTCCCGTGCGGGTATTCCCGGTACGCGGATCCCGTATACGGTACAATCTGTATGCACGCCGAGGCGGTTGGCCAGCTCCTCCATCACCTGCTCCACGGAGCTGCTGACGCCGGAGGGAATAATGAAGGAACCGGGGGAGACCAAGGCAACCTTCGGTTTAATCATCACGGTCGACACCTCCTTTTGCAGTAGCTTCTCCTACAAGCTTATGCGTAAAAAGGAATGGCGGCTTAGACAAACATCCATGCGGATTCGCCCGGAAGCCATATTCTGTTGGAGAGGAGGGTGGATCATGACGCAAAACCGGTATGTCGGCATTCTGCTGAATGCCTCCGTGTACGACCGTATGTGCCAAGGAAGAAAAACCGGACATGAACAGATACCCTTTTATGAGGAAGCTGCTGCTGCTCATGGTCTCGCGCTCTGTTATCTGAAGCTGTCAAGCTTAGCGCCGGGGCGCACGAAACGCCATGTGCCTGCGCTGGTGCGCCAGGGCGGGCGGTATGCCCGGAGGGTGGTGGAAACGCCTGCTGTGATTCATAACCGCGCCATCCATTTGGATTCCCGCTCCCGGGCCAGACTGGAGGCTCTCTCCAGGGAAGGTTTGGAGATTTTTAATTTGCATACCCGTTACGACAAACTGATGCTGCACCGGCTTTTGGAGCAAAGTGCAGTGATCCGCCCCCACCTGCCCTTAACAGAGCAAGCCAGGCCGGAGGTGCTGGAGCGGCTGATGCGGGAATACCCCGCGCTTATCGTCAAACCCTCCAATGGCAGTGTGGGACAAGGCATTATGCTGCTCAGCCTGTCGGAAGAGGGCAAGTGGCGCTGGAAATACCGCTCCGCCAAAACAGGAGCCTGGCGCTCTCAATACTTTGGCAGCCGCCTGCCGGGGGAGCTGGTCCGCAGGCTCAGGAAGCGCAGCTATCTGGTCCAGTATTTTTTGCCGCTGGCCAAGTATCAAGGGCGTCCCTTCGACATCCGGGTATCCGTGCAAAAGAATGAATCAGGCTTGTGGCAGACAACAGGAATGGTGGCGAAGGTGGCCCGTACCGGTGCTTTTTTGACCAATGTGGCTCAAGGAGGGAAGGTAGCGACCATGGAGCAGGTGTTTGCCGATCATCCTGGCTGGAACGGTGCGGAGCTTCAGGATAGAATCGGCCAGTTATCCGTGCAAATTGCGGAGTTTTTGGGCGGACGTCTGCCCGGCTTGGCGGATCTGGGATTGGACATGGGCATTATGGAGGACGGCCATCTGATCTTTATAGAAGCCAACGGCAGAGACCAGCGCTACAGCTTCGGCGAGGCGGGGATGCACGAGGTTTGGAAGGCGGTATACCGCAATCCGCTGGGATATGCCCGTTATTTGAGCAACGTGGACAAAACGACATAATAATTTCATTGGAAGGCCAAAAAATTTCGTGTACAATAAAGATATGAAAAAAGTCACTATCGCCAAAATTTAATCTGGAAGGAGGACAGATCTATGAGCTCATTGGATACGCGTCCGGAATTTACCCCCAGCAGCTATCAAATCGGGCATTTTCTCTCTCCGGAGAACGTGTCCCGTCTGGAAAATATTATGTATCCCCAGAATGCGCCCGAAGGCTCCCATGTGTTTTGGGAAGGCGACAAGGCGGAGAAGCTGTTTTATATCCGAAAAGGCCAGGTGAAAATCACCAAATCCACTGAAGACGGCAAGGAACTGATCCTTAACATCCTTCAAAAAGGAGATTTTTTTGGCGAATTCGGCGGCTACGGCGACATGCATTACGGCTACAACGGTGAAGCCATTAAGGACAGTGTCATCGGCGTTGTCCAGCAGAAGGACCTGGAGATTCTGATTTATCAGCACGGGGACTTTGCGGTTGAATTTATGAAGTGGATGGGACTCATGCAACGCACCACCCAGTCCAAATTCCGGGATTTGATGCTTTTCGGCAAAACCGGCGCTCTTGCCTCCACCTTGATCCGGCTGACCAATACCTGCGGCGAAAAAAGCGAGGACGGCAGCATCAAGCTCGCCATCAAGCTGACCAATACCGACCTGGCCAACATGATCGGCACTACCCGCGAAAGCGTCAACCGGCTTCTGAGCACCTATAAGGAAGAAGGCGTGATCAGCTACGAACAAGGCCAGATTATCATTCATGATCTGCTCTATTTGAAAAGCATTGTGAATTGCCCCAATTGCCCTCCGGAAATTTGCCGGATCTGAACTTATTTTATACTTACCTCTTGCACCGGATGCGATCCCACGCATTCCGTTTTTTTTGCGTGTGGCGGCTCTGTTCACGTACGAGCAAGCGCCGCGGCTCGCCTGAGCCTCTTCTTAACGGACTTCTATATCCAGTTTCAACTGCTGCTCCTTGTTTCCCATCCCCCAATCAAGCGCATACCGGATCAAGGCGGTAATGGTGTAAGCTCCCGGAGGAAGACGGTTATTTTCCCCGGTTTCAATAAGCTTACTCTTGAATTGATCAAACCCCTGGCCATTCCCGCTTTTGATATACAGGTAAGAGTTGACGGATCTGGACAGATCCCAAACAACAGGTTTGTTTTTCTTTAAAACCAATGTGTTTCCGATATCATCAAATCCAAAGGGTATATGAAACCCTTCTTTATCCGTTATATTGGCATGTATGATTCTCGGACCCGTTGGCATAGAATAGCCGATGACTTGGGTGGAGCTGTTTTCTCCGATATACTCTGCTGTAGCC
>JAEWAA010000296.1 GCA_023391955.1 Bacillota bacterium
CAGCTAATCCAGCAGTTCCACAAGCCCCTTCCAGCGGCTCGGTCACGGATGTTGAAATCGTTGTGAATGGTAAAGCTCAAAACGCCGGAAAAGCTACATCAACCATCATTGACGAACGGGTTGTGACCACGTTTGTTCCAGATGTAGAGAAGTTTGCGGAGTGGCTGAATGAAGCAGAAGAGCATGCGGTTATTACAATCCCATTGAAAATGAAATCCGATACGGTAGTTGGAGAAGTAAATGGCCAAATTATCGATGGTATGGTGAAGAAGCAGGCAACGATCGAGATCCAAACTGAGAAGGCCTCCTACCGTTTGCCTGCGAATCAGGTAGACATTCAGTCTGTCTCGGAAAGACTTGGGAAGGGAGTAAAGCTGGAAGACATTACAGTACAGATTCGTATCGCCGCTCCCGAAGCCAATATGGCAAAGATAGCGGAGAATGCGGGTGCCTCCGGAGGATTTTCAATTGTCGTTCCACCAGTCGATTTTACAGTAAAGGCCGTGTACGGGGATAACGTAGTAGATGTTGCTAGGTTCAATACTTATGTGGAACGTTCCATTGTCATACCAGAAGGGGTAGATCCAAGCAAGATAACCACCGCTGTTGTAATTGAACCAGACGGCAGCGTACGGCATGTACCTACACAAATTACAGTTAATTCCGGCAAGTATTACGCAAAGATCAACAGCTTGACCAACAGCACTTATTCTCTGATTTGGAATCCGATTTCTTTCCATGATGTTGAGAATCATTGGGCGCAGAATGCTGTTAATGACCTGGGGTCCCGAAAAGTCATTAATGGAGTCGGTCAGGGGATTTTCAATCCTGATCACGATATTACTCGTGCGGAGTTTGCTACAATTATAGTGAACGGGCTGGGCTTGAAGGCAGAGCCCAAAGCAATTCCATTCCCGGACATAAAGGCGGATGATTGGTTTGCAGCTTATGTAACAACAGCGCATTCGTACAAATTGATCACTGGTTTTGAGGATGGGACATTCCGGCCGACAGAGAAAATTTCACGAGAGCAAGCTATGGTTATGCTATCCAATGCAATGGAGCTGACAGGCCTGAAAGGCAAGCATTTGGAACAAAATCAGTTACTCAATGACTATGTTGATTCCAACCAGGTATCTGAATGGGCCGCGGCTGGTGTCGGTGCCTGTTTGAATGCCGGCCTGGTTTCAGGACGCAGCGATAACCGCCTTGAACCTGGAGCTTCTATTTCCAGAGCAGAAGTAGCTGCCATTGTACAAAGACTCTTACAAAAATCAGATCTTATTTAAAAGCTAAAAGAACCCCAAGGTTATTTATGACCTTGGGGTTTATTTTAAACCCTCACCTCTCCGCCCGGGACATATAAATCTCCTGCTGGCTGGCGATGCCCCATACGCTGAACAGCGTCTGGATGAAGCGGTACGCTTGGTACAGAACCAGCATCCAGAAGCCTGCCCAGGCGATGGTGGAGCCCAGCACGGCCAAGGAGCAGAGGGAGGCTGCCAGGAGCAGCAGCACGGCGACCCCCAGCATCATCGGCATGGATTGCAGCGCAATGCCCAAGGAGCGGCCCACACTCCGGGAGGCCGCCCGGCCTAGCTGCAGGTACAAAAAGAGCAGCCGCACGACAAAGCTGTAGCCCAAAAGCAAAGCAAGCAGAGGCAGCAGCTCAGACGCCATCTCCGGATACGTGCGGGCGGAGAGGAAGGCTGTTTTCATCCGGGGCAGGATCCACCATAAGGGTAGAAGGGTCAGCAGTGTTTGCCCCGCATAAAGCAGCGCGTAGCTTTTCCATAGCTCCTTGATCCCGCGGACAAACCGGTATCCGGCATTGTAGTGGGGATTGCTCAAGGAAAACAGCAGCCCTGCATTGAGCAGCGGCGTCAGCAGCATACGGGCTGCCAAGAGACCCGCCAGGAGCCAAAGGACAGAATGGCTGACATCGGTCTTCATCAGCACGAACTGGGCCTCCGCCAGGAACAGATGGCTTTGACTCTCTAAGCCCTCCACGTTGGGATAGCGGTGAAGAATAGGCAGAATGTAGGATTGGGCCAGCTTATACAGGGCCACCCCCCAGCCGAACCGGTACAAAAACAGCACCAATACGGAGAACGGCTGGTTCAGGGTGGAGCGGAAGCCGGATTTGATATACGTGAACACGGGTTTCACCTCCCGGTGGGATAGAAGCAATTGTCTTTACCAGGCCAGCCAGCCAAAAAGCAGCTCCATCACGCGGGTAGTCCCAACGTTCAGGCGGATGGAGGTTTTGCCGTCCACTTTTTGCTTCATGAAGTTATTGATATGTTTGTTTTCCAGCACTAGGCTGTAGCCGGGATCGATAAACGCCCACTCCAGGGGAGCGCTGTGGTTCAAGGTATAGACAATTTCGCTGCCTTGGGAATCCCAACTTTTTTCCATAACGGTGCCGTCAGTGAAGCGGAAGCGGATGGGAACCGGAGATACGTTTGCACCTTTCTTCCGGATGAGTACTTGGCTGTTATAGGCGCCTTCTGGTGTTTTGTCCACCTTGATGCCTGCCACCTCGAAGTCCACCATACCACCCGCATAGATAAACTGGTCGAAGAATTCCTTCCAGGTTTTACCTGTTTTTTCCTCAAGTACCGTCTGGAAGTCTGCCGTTGCGGGATGCTTGAATTTCCACCGTGTAAAATATGATTTCATCACCTTGGCCATCTGGTCGCTGCCGATTTCCTTCTCAATGGCGAACAGTGCCAGCTTGGCCCGGGTATAGACATTCTCGGCGTATTCATCATGGCTGCCGTAATCCCATGCATTCCGGGTGAGAGGCTCAGGGGCTGTAATATAGCTGGCCTCTACGGGCAGGTTGGGGCGGACGCCGTATTCCTTCTCCATTACCTTATCCTCGGCATAGGAGGTGAAGCCTTCGTCCAGCCATGCTTCCTCGAATTCATTGGAGGCCACCATGCCGTAGAAAAACTGGTGTCCGATCTCATGCACGACCACCCGCTCCAGCTCCAGGCCGGGGCTGGCTTCATCCGCTCCCCAGGCGGTGACCAGGGTGGGGTATTCCATTCCGCCTGCACCGTTGCCTCCGGCAGGAGGCACCACCACGGAGAGGGTGGAGTAGGGGTAGGGACCGTACCATTCGCTATAGCGGGCCAGAGATTTTTTGGCGGCAGCCAGGTAGCGGCTTTTGAGATGCTCATGGGCCGGGTCCAGGTACAGCTTGATTTTGACCCCCGGAACATTGGGGGCGGAGAAGGGCTCCTCCACATAGATGAAGTCCGGCGAGGCCGCCCAGGCGAAGTCATGGACGTCGTCTGCGTAGAACCGGTAGACCTTCGTTCCATTTTCCACGGCAGCAGGTTTGGTAGGGAAGCCTGTGGCGGCGACGGTATAGTCGGCGGGGACCTTGATCTTCACGTTGTAAATGCCGAAGTCGGCGTAGAATTCCGAATTGCCGTGGTATTGATGGAGGTTCCAGCCCTCCTCGGCTCTTCCCCGGGTTCCGGCAGGCTCGTATTTCGCAAGCTTGGGAAACCATTGGCCGGCCATAACGAAATTGCCGGAATACCCCATCCGGGCGAATACCTGGGGAAGCTTGACCCGGAAATCCATGGTCAGGGTGATGTTTCCGCCGGGCTGCACGGGAGTGGGAAGCTCAATCTTCATAAGGGATTGATCATTCTTGTTGCCGTCGTCCGGCTGCACATAACTCACCCGGTCCATCAGGTTGACCCCTTCTTCTGTGGCAAGGCTGTCCAGCCGCATCTGGCCGAAGCCGTCCTCCGGCTGCTTGTCACCCCGCAAACGCCCGCCGGATTCTTGCATGAAGGTGGTTTTTTTGGACGCAAAGGCATTCGGATACAGGTGCAGATAGAGCTGGGATACGGGCTTGCCCCCCGGGTTTTTCCAGGTTACCGACTGGGCGCCCTGAAGCAGTTTTTCGTCCGGAGAAAGGGATACGGCCATATGATACTCCACCAGGCGGTTGCTTAGTGCCGGCTCGGAGTCGCTCTCC
>JAEWAA010000648.1 GCA_023391955.1 Bacillota bacterium
TTTCAAGACTGTAAGGCAGTGTACTGGCATCCGGCTTGTCTGTAGGCAGCTCCTCCGCCACATTCACCAGATTCATCTTTTTGGCGATCTCCAGCCCGGCCATATCGTTCCGCTGGATGGAGACCACACCTGGCGTCACATTCAAATTCACAAAGGTGGGTTTTTGCCCCGGGAGTTTCTTAAGTACCTGCTCCACCCGGCTGTCCAATCCGGCCAAAGCCTTTTGCGCCTCCGCCTCCTTCCCGGTAATCCGGCCCAACAGCTCCGTTTTGGCATGGACCTCCTCCAGGGAGCCCAGCTTGAGGAACGCAACAGGAATACCGCTTGCGGTCAGGGTCTGCTCCATATCCTTATGGAAAACAGGCTGCCCGATAACCAGATCCGGCTTCAACGCCAGGACCTGCTCCAGACTGACTTGGCGCATCTGCCCTACTGCAGGCACGTTCTCCGCTCCTTTGGGGGGAACTATTCCAGACGCCTCCGCCCGTCCCGCTGCAGTGCCGCCGATGGCGTACATGAGCTCCAGCATTTCCGGCGAAAGCACAACAATCCGTTCCGGCTTGCGCTCCAGAACCACCATACGCTTCAGGTCATCCGTCAGGGTAAGCTTGCCTGTGGTCTGCGGGGAAGCCGGTTGGGCGGATGCCGAGGAAGACGCCATTGCTGTCACCTCCGGCTGTGCTCCGCTTTGTGTATCCTGTTGTGCCGCACATCCTGCCAGCATCATACCGGCCAGGAAACCGATGGATAGAACTGTAACCCGATTTTTCTTCATACTACTGCTGCCTCCGGTCTTTTCTCTTATTTCGTAAATATTACTATTATAATTCTCTTATAACTGTAAATATTACTATTTAATTTGTCAATATGAAATTGAAACCTCTATTCTCCTCCACATGATCCACTCCGCCAAACTCCTATCCTGCAAAAATGCATTTATTTTTGATGAAGCCTCTCCCACTAGCCTCTTATCCTGCAAAAGCGCATCTATTTTTCGCTGAGACCACCAGCTGTGTGAAATCCTCTGGAAATAAATGCACTTTTGCATTTGGCCCCTCCGCTTAAGCGGTTCTCCCAGAAAATAGATGTACTTTTGCATTTGGCCGCCGCTCGGGTACATGCCCATAGCCCCCGCATGTGATGCCCGGAGCATTCGTCGTCGACTCAACAAAAAAAATCTAACAAATCCATATCACGCTATTCGCCTCGTATGAACGCATTTCAGCGCCAATTCGGACCAATAGCGATATACAGATTCGTTAGATTATTTGAAGCTTTCACACATATTTCCCGCTGGCCGGTATGGCAATTTCATCGAAACTTTCGGTCAGCATCCTTAGGCCCTCTTCCAGCTCGGCGCCTGTCATAGGCAGCCCATGTCCGGTTAACGCAGCCTCAGGATGAAGCGCCTGCAGCTTAGCCACAGAGGTCCGGGCATTCTCCCAATCCGGTGTATAATATTTGGGCGGTCCGCTGATTTCCTTCTCCTGCGTAAATACCTTGTAGACGGACTCCTGCTTCACCGTAACAAACGCATCCCCTGCGATCAGAACACGGTCCCGGTCCCGGAACAGGGAAATATGCCCCAATGTATGGCCCGGTGTATGAATCCAGCGCCAATCCGGCAGAACGGGTATGGATCCGTCCGGCGGCAGCGCGTGTACGTGTTGGCCCAGTTGGATAGGTGCGCTGGGAAAAAACATGGACATTTTCGCCACAAGGCCTCCGTCCACAGTGGGGTCCGGAGCGGCATAAGCCAACCTGCCGGTCAGATAAGGCAGCTCCGATTCATGGGCATATACCGGAACCCCCCACTGCTCCACCAGCTCAATCACCGCGCCAACATGGTCAAAATGTCCATGCGTCAACACAATCCCTTCCGGGCGGCTGTTTTCTCCGAACCGTTCAGCAACGGCATCCAGAATCGCCTGGGCGGAATGGGGCATGCCCGCATCCACCAACACCCATCCCTTTTGCCCCGGCTGGCCGATCATGGCAATATTGACGATTTGAACGGTATACCCATACACATCCGGCCTTATCTCATGCCCGTTGCCGCTTTCTAGCGAGGTTACGGGAAGATAATGATAATCCTCCCCATACGACATTTCCTCCGGCATCTGCTCCACCTCTTCGCCTTCAAAGTTGGTGGATAGTATTTCCAGCCTTCCATGATTCTATTCCATGGCACCCGATTCTGCGGCTTGTACCGCCACTGCCGGCTTAAGCCATTTGGATACCATACCGTGTTTGGGGGACAAGAGGAAGCTTGCCAGGAACAGCACTCCGGTGGCAAAGGCCATGGAACCTGAGATGGAGGTGTCCAGCCACACTGCCAGATAATAACCGGCTATGGCGGATACCACGCCGAAAGCACCGCTTAACCCCATCATAACCGACAGCCGGTCCGTCCAGAGATAAGCCGCCGAGGCGGGGGTAATCAGCATCGCCACCACCAGGATGGCTCCCACGGCATCGAAGGACGCTACGGTAGTGACGGACACCAGTGACATGAATACATAATGCATCAGCATTACCGGCAGGCCCAGGCTCGCCGCCAGTGCAGGATCGAAGGAGGTCAGCTTCCACTCCTTGAAGAACAGGAAGATAACCGCTGCCACCACAACCAGCACAGCCGTCAGCAGCACCACCGCCTCCGGCAGCGCTCCAATCACCGGAAGCTCCATCGTCTCCCAGGGGATAAAGGTGATTTCCCCCATCAAGGCATGTTTGACGTCCAAATGGGCATTTCCCACCTTGGTGGCGATCAGCACCACTCCCAGCGCAAACATGGAGGTGAACACAATGCCGATGGAGGCTTCCTGCTGGACGCCACGGGCATGGAACCACTGGACCAGCACTGCTGTCAGAAGCCCCGCTGCCACCGAACCGATCAGCATATGGAAGCCGCTCAGCTCCCTGGTGAGAAGAAATGCCGCAACAATGCCCAGCAATACCGTATGGCTGATGGCATCGGCCATCATGGCCATCCGGCGCAGAATCAGGAGCACCCCGATCATGCCGCAGGACAGCCCCACCAAAGAGGCGGTCAGAATAATCCAGCCGCTGTAGCTCATGATCCCACCCCCTGCTTCAGCTTGCGCGGTTCGGCTGTTTCCATGGACAGCCTTCTCTGCTGGGCCAGCCGCTCCAGGTACATCACCAGCAAACCCTTGCGGACACCGAAGAATAAGGAGACAACAAACAGTCCCGTGGCAACCAGCACAATAAACGGTCCTGTAGGCCAACCCTTGCCCATCGTGCTAACCAGAGTCCCCAGCATACCCGCCCCGCCGCCGAAGGCTCCAGCCAGGATGAGCATTCCGCCGAAGGAGTGGGTCCAATAACGGGCGCTAACCGGAGGAATGATCAGAAGCGCCGACATGAGGATGACCCCGACGGATTGGATGCCCAGTACAATAACCAGCACCAGAACGGCCATATACAGGCTGTTCATCACCCGCCCCGACAAGCCCAGTCCCTGTCCGAAGGCTCCATCGAACAAAAACAGCTTCCATTCCTTAAATCCCACGGCGGCTACCAGAAGCACCACCAATGCCAACCCCGTCATGGTCCAAACATCCTGTCTGACCATAGACGCTGCCTGGCCGAAGATAAAGCTGTCCAGTCCACTTTGGTTGCCGTTTGCCGTCCGGCTGGCGAAGGTAAGCAGCATGATCCCCAGTCCGAAGAATACGGACAGCACAATCCCCATGGCCGCATCCTCCTTCACCCGGGAGTTGGAGCGGATCCAATGGATAAGGGCGGCTCCCAGCAGCGCGCTTGCAGCCGCACCCCCGATCATAGCGGGGAGACTTTTGGCGCCAACCGCCATAAATCCGGCAACCACCCCCGGCAACGCCGCATGGGACAAGGCGTCGCTCATCAGGCTCTGCCGCTTCCAATAAGCGAAGCACCCGATAACCCCTGCGGCTATGCCCAGAATCAAGGTGCTGAGCAGCACCCATTGTGCGTTATGCGACAGCTGTATCATCCTGATTTCTCCCCCATCCAGCGCAGCACGCCGCCATAGGTTTTGAAGATGTTCTCCTTGGTAAACACCTCTTCCGTCGGACCATGGGCCATTACCCTCCGGTTCAGCAGCAGCAGATGGTCGAAATAATCCTCCACCGTTTGCAGATCATGATGCACCACCAGAACGGTTTTCCCTTTTTCCTTCAAAGTCTTCAAGGTCTGCATAATAGCCCGTTCCGTCGCCGCATCCACACCTGCCAGCGGCTCATCCAGAAAGTACAGCTCCGCCTCCTGGGCCAGAGCTCTGGCCAAAAACACCCGCTGCTGCTGCCCGCCTGACAGCTGGCTGATCTGGCGTTTGGCGTAATCCGCCATGCCCATTTCGTCCAGGGCCTGCACGGCCTTTTCCTTATGCTGCCGTTTGGGCCACTTCAGCCAGCCGATCTGGCCGTACAGCCCCATCAACACTACATCCAGAGCATCTGTGGGAAAATCCCAATCCACCGAACCTCGCTGCGGAACATAACCGATCCGGGCTTTCACCTGATTATACCCGGAGCCAAAAAAGGATACCTCCCCTGCCAGCCGGGGATGAAGATTGAGCATCACCTTCAATAGTGTGGAC
>JAEWAA010000363.1 GCA_023391955.1 Bacillota bacterium
GCCCTCTGTATTACCGCGCGGAGCCGGTTGGCTGCACCTCTACCATCATCAACAAGCTGTACAAGGAAAACGGCGTGGCCGTATCCAAGGAAATGGCCGGTCTGATGCTGTCCGCTATCATTTCGGATTCCCTGCTGTTCAAATCCCCTACCTGCACCGAGCAGGATGTTGCCGCAGCCAAGGAACTGGCAGCTATCGCCGGAGTCAATGCCGACGAATACGGTCTGGCAATGCTGAAGGCCGGGGCGGATCTTTCCGATAAATCCATCGCCCAGCTGATCTCCTTGGATGCCAAGGAATTCTCCATGAATGGCCGCAAGGTGGAGATTGCCCAGGTGAATGCCGTGGACGTGAACGACGTGCTGTCCCGCCAAGCGGATCTGGAGTCTGCACTGAATGGGATTATCGCCGAAAAAAACCTGGACCTGTTCCTGTTCGTGGTAACGGACATCCTGAACAGCGATTCCGTAGGTGTGGCGCTGGGCAAGGAAGCCCAGGCTGTGGAACAAGCCTACAACGTGAAGCTGGACGGCAACAAGGCGCTGCTGAAGGGTGTTGTATCCCGCAAATCCCAGATCGTGCCGGTGCTGACTGATCTGTTCAACAAGGCATAGTCCTTATTTTTGGCTCATTCCAAAAATGGATCCCGCAACGCACCCGCCCGGCTCAGCCTGAGTCCGGCGGGTTTTATTTTTTTGCCGCCCCGTATGTGATCCCGCATTGACAAAGCCGCAGCATAAACGTAAGCTGATAGTTAGATATCGAACTATTGACTGCAGTTTATATGATCCTGAGGAGGGGCATTATGCAACAGGGTGAAGACCAGCCGGACCGGCATTCCGTCCAAGGTCAGGAGCCACCGGTGCGGCGGGGTGTTCTGCCGTGGGAATCGGAGGAGCAGATCGGCTCGCTTTTGAAATTAACCTCCATGAGCATGCGCAAACGGATCGAAAAAGCGCTGCGCCCCCTGGGCTTGACCCAGCAGCAGGGCATGACCCTGCGGATTCTGCTCCATAATCCCGGCTCCACCCATTCGGATCTGGAACGGATTCTGCGGATTGAAAAGCCCAGTGTGACCAATCTGATCAGTGTGATGGAAAGACGGGGGTGGGTGGTCCGCAGGAAGGATGCGCAGGATGCCCGGTTTAAGAAGATTTATTTGACCCCTGAGGGAGAGGCTCTTGCCGGGAACATTGCGGAGACGGTGGATTACGCTAAAGCAAGGATGATGGAGGCTTTAAGCGCCGAGGAAACGCAGCTCCTGAAGACGCTGCTGAAGAAGCTGCGCAAGGCTTGGGAGGACGATCCCCAGGAGGAAGAAAAGCAGTAGGTATATGCGCTTAGGCATTCAATCATACGCCAGGGAGGGCAACATGAAGCAACAACACAACCGTCCGGCTGCTTCATCCAATGCGGAAAAGCTGCTGAAGGTGCTGGTTTTTACACTGGTTTTTTCGGTTATGAACGCATCTATTTTTAATGTGGTGCTGCCGGTGATCGGCAAGGAATTTAAGCTGAACCCTTCCGATTTGAGCTGGGTATCCACCGGGTATATGATCGTATATGCCATCGGCTCCGTTACCTACGGCAAGCTTGCCGACCGGTACCGTCTGAAGGATCTGCTGTCCTTCGGCCTGGTGCTGTTTGCGCTGGGTTCGCTGGTAGGGGTGGCTGCAGTGGACTATTGGATGATTATCCTGGCCCGGGTGCTGCAGGCGGCAGGGGCTTCCGTCATCCCGGCTACGGGCATGATTATTCCTGTCCGGTATTTCCCGCCGGAGGAGAGGGGCAGGGCGTTGGGCACCTCTGCCATCGGCTTGGCGCTGGGTTCGGCTATGGGGCCCATCGTTTCGGGTTTTGTCACCGGCTTCGCCAGCTGGCGCTTCTTGTTGCTGGTGTCCGTGCTGCCGCTGTCTACGCTTCCCTTTTACCGGAAGTATCTGGATGATGAAAAAGGGGCTCCACGGCCCATCGATTATATCGGCGGTGCTTTGCTGGCCGGAACCGTATCCCTTCTGCTGTTGTCCATTACCCGCGGGAGCCTGTTGTTCCTGGCTGCCGGATTGGGTTTGGGTGTGCTGTTGGTCTGGCGGCTGCTCAGCACTCCGGAGCCCTTCGTCAATCCGGCAATGTTTCGCAACCGCAGCTATACGGCAGGGATCATCGTCGCTTTTCTGGCTAATGCCATGAGCTTCGGTATGCCCTTCATTACGCCGCAGTTTCTGAGCCGCTTGAACGGGCTTACGCCGTTGCAGATCGGGCTTGTGCTGTTCCCGGCTGCCCTGGTGACCGCTTATATGGGGCGCAAGGGAGGCCGGCTGGCCGATACACGGGGCAATCCGGCGCTGGTGGTGACGGCCTCTGTGCTTTTGCTCTGCTGCTTCTTGCTGCTGTCGGTATTCGTCGGTTTGTCCCCGTACTGGATTATGCTGATGCTGATCTTCGGCAATGTGGGGCAGTCCTTTATGGGCATCGCCATGTCCAATACGGTCTCGAGGACGCTGAAGCGGGAGGAAACCGGTGTGGGAATGGGACTGTTCTCCATGCTCAACTTTATTTCCGGCGCAGCGGCTACCGGCCTGATCGGCAAGCTGCTGGATTCCGGCTCTGTCAGCTTCCGGCTGAATCCCCTGCTTGTTCTGCGTGAAGGAGCGCTGTACAGCAATATTTTTCTGTCCTTAGGGGCGGGAACGGTGCTTGTAGCGTTATTGTATCTAAGCGGCATCGGGAAGGGCAGACGTTCATCGGAAGCGGGTCTAAAAACAGGAAATTGACAGCAGGCGGGGCTTCCTCCATACTGGGAGAAAAAAATGCCGGCGGTTAGCCGGCTTGTGGAGGCAAACAGACATGTTGGAAATTACAGGCTACAGTGTGGAATGGATCCGGGACCCTTTTGGGATTATTCAGGGGAAACGCTATGAGTTTCTTCTGGATATCCAGGTGGAGGAGGACGATGAGATGTACTCCCCCCACGGGCTGACCCTGCGGGTGATCTACCTGGCGGACGGTGAGGCGTCCAAGATCGTGAAGTATGAGTTTTTGGAAAAAGGTACAGGCAAATATCTGGATTTCGATATGGTGGAAGAGGAGTACGCTGAAACCCTGGCCTTCTGCCAAGCCCATTACGCCGAAGCCGAGGAAGACTAAGTCGTGCTCTTGCGGGTCCTGGGGAGCTGATGTGTGATGG
>JAEWAA010000508.1 GCA_023391955.1 Bacillota bacterium
AATAACGGCGCTCACTTCCGTTAGATTTTGATGGAGGTGTTTTTTGGCGGAATAAGGGCTCTGGCTTCCGTTAGAATCCGGAGGAGCAGATGGGAGCGGGGGTTCCGGAAATAAAGGTTGCGGAAAGAGGCTTTTTTCGGCAAAATAAGGGGAAATATCGCTGAAGTGAAGGGGAGTTGCACATGTACGGGGCGCCATTGTCAGCCCATGCGCGGAAAATCATGCTGTTGGGGGCAGGTGAGCTTGGCAAGGAGGTTGTGCTGGAGGCACAGCGGCTGGGGATTGAAACCATTGCCGTGGACCGCTATGAGGGGGCGCCGGCTATGCAGGTGGCCCACCGCAGCCATACGGTGGACATGCTGGACGGGGCGGCTCTGCGGGAGCTGATCTTGATGGAGAAGCCGGATCTGATTGTGCCGGAAATTGAAGCCATCGCCACGGAGGAGCTGATCCGCCTGGAGGAGGAAGGTTTCCGGGTTATTCCTACAGCCCGGGCCTCCCGGCTGACCATGGACCGGGAGGGCATCCGCAGGCTGGCAGCGGAAACCTTGGGACTGCCCACAGCCGGATACGCCTTTGCCGACAGTCTGGAAGAGCTACAGGCGGCCGTGGAGCAAATTGGCACACCTTGTGTGATCAAGCCGGTAATGAGCTCTTCCGGCAAGGGCCAAAGTGTCTGCCGCAGCCCTGAGGATGCGGAGCACTCCTGGAACCTGGCTTTGGCAGGGGGCCGCGGCCGCAAAACCCGAGTGATTGTGGAGGAGTTTATCCCCTTTGATTCGGAGATTACGCTTTTGACTGTTCGCTCCGTAAGCGGAACGGTGTTTTGTCCGCCTATTGGCCATGTCCAGAAGGACGGCGACTATATTGAGTCCTGGCAGCCTCATGCCATGACGCCTGACCAGATTGAGGCTGCGGAAGAGATCGCCCGCAAGGTGACCGAGGCTCTGGGCGGTTACGGCTTATATGGCGTAGAGCTGTTCCTGGCCGGAGACCGGGTGATCTTCAGCGAGGTTTCCCCGCGGCCCCATGATACAGGGATGGTGACCATGGCGACCCAGGACCTGTCGGAGTTCGCCCTGCATGTGCGCGCCATTCTCGGGTTCCCGGTAGAGGGAGTGCGCCAGCTATCGCCGGGAGCCTCCCGGACACTGAAGGCCTGGGAGGAATCCAAGAGCTACCGGATCGGCGGGCTGGAGAAAGCTCTGGCGGTGCCTGGCACGCAGGTCAGAGTGTTCGGCAAGCCGGAAACCAAGGTGGGCCGCCGCATGGCGGTGGCCGTCAGCGCCGCGGACACGGTAGAGGAAGCAAGGTCCCGCGCCGAAGAAGCAGTAAGCCTTCTGTCCATCGAGTATAATTAATCACGAGTACAAAAAAGCAGGAGCCGCCCGGTTGGGTCGAAGGCTCCTGCTTTTGTTGTGCCTGTTCTGTTCCCGGGGGCTCCCCCAAAAGTACCTGAGTCTGCTTCGAAGCATTTCATCACTTTTGGGGGACTCTTTTACAGATGCGGATACTTCCGGTGCTCCACCAAATCAATGGCGCCCAGCACCACATGAGCCAAACCAAAGCCCATTACAGCGGTGGAAACCATGGGGTATTTGCCCCGGAAAGCCGCTCCGGTGGCAGTGACAGCTGTACCTAAAACAGTGGGAATCAGTCCTTCGCGCATGAATGAATCGCTCCTTTTGATATAAGATAATGAGGTTGACGGGTATAGGGTTTGAAGAAAAGCCTGTCCGTATGCGATGCAAGCATTGGCAGCCGGATCATTTGCCGTGGGGAGCTTTTCAGGCTATAATGAGTTATAAATTATAATTAGTCTAAACAAAGGAGGTCTTGACATGAAGGCGCCGGTGAAAACAATTGCCTTAAAGGAATGGGCGTCCGCCATCAAGGCTCTGCGGGAAGGCAAGCAAATCCTGGTGATGCGCAAGGGCGGCATCGTGGAGGAAACCCGGGATTTTCAAGTAGAAAGCCCCCATTTTTATTTATATCCCACTTATGAGCATCAGAAGCGGGAGCTGCTGAAGGAGAACGAACAGCATGCCGTGGACGAGACGCTTGCAGGATGGTCCGCGGAAGCCCCATCTGTGGAGCTGACTGCTTTTGCCGATGTGGTGGAGGATATTGAGGTGCTGGATCAGGAGCAGTTGGACAGGCTGTCCGAGTTCCATATCTGGACCGATACCTTCGCCGAGGAACGGCTGAAATGGAAGAAGAAAAATCCGCTTCATGTCCTGCTGCTGCGGGTGTACCAATTGGAGGAACCCGTTTCCATTCCCATCCGCTCCGACTACCTGGGCTGCAAATCCTGGGTGGAAATTGCAGATCCTATGCCTGAGGTGAACAAGACGCCGGTTCTGACCGACGAGGAATTCGCCCGGCAGTGTGAAGCCATCAAATCCGCATTGGCCGGATCGGGTGTTGCCGGTCAGTGATTGAAGCAGACTATATTTCTTCGCAAGCCGCCAAGCCCTGGTCTTTTGGCTGCAGCACCGGCCTCGAGAAACCGGGCTTTTTTCATGGGTTATTTTTAACAAATACAAGAAAAGAGACTTTCCAAACATTAAAGTTGATAAAATTATTCAGTTGCCCTTTATTGATTCATCAGGGTGCGCTATAATATTCCTATATTTGATTGAGAATCATTGATAATCACAAAGATAAGTTATTAAATAAAAACCATTTCAGTATCCGGAGGGAAAATCCATGTCGAATGTGCCTGTGTTGACAATCAGCGATTTGAAAGCAAGCGTGGATGGCAAGGAAATCGTAAAGGGTCTCAGCCTGGAAATCAAAGGCGGCGAGGTTCACGCCATTATGGGTCCCAATGGTACCGGCAAAAGTACCCTGTCCTCGGCTCTGATGGGCCATCCGAAGTATGAAGTGACAGACGGTACAGTTACCCTGAACGGCGAAGATGTTCTGGAGATGGCAGTGGATGAGCGCGCACGGGCCGGACTGTTCCTGGCCATGCAGTATCCCAGCGAAATTACCGGGGTTACCAATTCGGACTTCCTGCGCAGTGCCATTAATGCACGCCGCGGGGAAGGCAACGAAATTTCTCTGATCCGGTTTATCCGCCAGATGGAAGCGAAGATGAAGGAACTGGACATCAATCCGGAGTTCGCACATCGCTACCTGAATGAAGGCTTCTCCGGCGGTGAGAAGAAACGCAATGAAATTCTCCAAATGATGCTCATCGAGCCGAAGATCGCCATTCTTGACGAGATTGATTCCGGTCTGGATATCGATGCGCTTAAAATTGTAGCATCCGGCGTTAACGCTCTCCGCAGCCCGGAACGTGCTTTCCTGATTATTACCCACTATCAGCGGCTTTTGAATTATGTTACTCCTGATTTTGTTCACGTGATGATGCAGGGCCGTATCGTGAAATCCGGAGGACCAGAGCTGGCTGAGCGTCTGGAAGCGGAAGGTTATGATTGGGTGAAGGAAGAGCTGGGCATTGTGGACGAAACTGTCGGACAGGAAGTATAGAGAGAGGAAGTGGAGGTAAAGCGATGAGCACACAAACTGTTCTTCCTATAGACCGCGGCACCGTTCAAGCGCTGTCGGAGCGCAACCGGGAACCGCAATGGATGAAGGAGCTCCGGCTGAAGGGCCTGGAGCTGGCGGAAACGCTGGAGCTTCCTTTTGTGGAGAAAACCCGTCTTGACCGCTGGAATCTCAGCACTTATGGTGCCTATCAGCCTGGAGCTGCCGTCCAATCGGTTTCCGAGCTTCCTGAAGAGGCCAAAAACCTGTTCGGCGAAAGCTTCAGCAACAGCCTCCTGATTCAGCGCAACTCCAGTGTGGCTTACTGTCACCTGTCTGAAGCGGCAACCTCCCAGGGTGTGCTGTTCACCGATCTGGAGACCGCCGTCCGCGAGCACAGCGATTTGGTGCAGCCGTATTTCATGAAGGCTGTTGCCCAGGATGAGCATCGTGTAGCTGCCCTTCACAGCGCAGTCTGGAACGGCGGAGTCTTCCTGTATGTTCCCAAGAATGTCAGCGTGGAGCTGCCGGTGCAGGCATTGTTCCTGGCTGAAGGGACCGAAGGAGCCTGCGCGCCCCATGTCCTGATTGTTGCCGAAGAGAACAGCTCGGTGACCTATGTGGAAAATGTGATTTCCGCAGGGGATGCCGGTGATCGTGTAGTAAATGGTGTGGTGGAGGTTTTCGCTAAGGCCGGCGCTAAGGTAAGAGCCGCTTCCATTCATAACCTGGGCCATGGTCTGACGGATCTGTCCTACCGCCGCGCTATCGTGGAGAAGGATGCTTCCGTGGAATGGATCATCGGGGAATTGAACAACGGCAACGCCGTTTCCGATACAACGACTCTGCTTAAGGGTGACGGCTCCACCTCGGATACCAAGGTGATTTGCGTAGGTACAGGAGAGCAGCGGCTCAGCCTGACTACCCGTGCCGTCCACTTCGGCAAGATGTCCGAAAGCGACATGATTACCCGCGCCGTTATGAGGGACAATGCGACTGCCATCATTAATGGTGTTACGAAAATAGAAAAGGGTGCTACCGGCGCCAACGGCCAGCAAACCGAGAAGGTGCTGATGCTGTCGCCAGGTGCCCGGGGAGATGCCAATCCGATCCTGCTGATCGACGAGGACGTTGTGAAGGCAGGCCATGCCGCCAGTGTTGGCCAGGTCAATCCCGAGCAAATCTACTATTTGATGTCCAGAGGCATTTCGAAGGAAATGGCACAGCGTTTGATCATCTACGGCTTCCTTGCCCCTGTGGTGTCTGAAATTCCGATTGCCAAAATCGAGGACCAACTGCAGCGGCTGGTCGAAAGGAAGCTGGAGCAATGAATGCCAAGGAGATCCGCAAGCTTTTTCCCATTCTGAACCAGGAAGTCAACGGCCATCCGCTGGTGTATCTGGATAGCGCCGCCACCTCCCAGAAGCCTCTGGCGGTTATCGAAGCCGTCAAGCATTATTATGAATGGGATAACGCCAATGTCCACCGGGGAGTCCATACGCTGGGCTCCCGGGCGACAGACGCGTATGAGGGGGCCCGGGAAAAGGTCAAGCGGTTCCTGAACGCCCGCCATACCGAGGAAATTATCTTTACCCGCGGGACCACCACGGCGCTGAACCTGGTTGCGGCCAGCTACGCCAGAAGCGTCTGCCGCGAAGGGGACGAGATTGTGATTACGCTCATGGAGCATCACAGCAATCTCATTCCCTGGCAGCAGGTGGCCAAGGCAACTGGCGCCACGCTGAAGTATATTCCCCTCCAGCCGGACGGGAATATCACCCTGGCTGATGCGGAAAACACCATTACCGACCGGACCAAGGTGGTTGCGGTGGCATATGTGTCCAACGTGATGGGTGTGGTGCATCCGGTGAAGGAGCTTGCGGCCATTGCCCACCGCCACGGTGCGGTGATGGTGGTGGACGGTGCCCAATCCACGCCCCATATGAAGGTGGATGTGCAGGATCTGGATTGCGACTTCTACGCTCTCTCCGGACATAAGATGTGCGCACCTACCGGCATCGGAGCATTGTACGGCAAGAAGGAGCTGCTGGAAAAGATGGAGCCCATCGAATTCGGCGGTGAAATGATCGATTTTGTGGACTTATACGATTCCTCCTGGAAGGAGCTTCCCTGGAAGTTCGAAGGCGGGACCCCGATTATCGCAGGAGCGGTGGGATTGGGAGCGGCAATTGATTTCCTTGAAGACATCGGGATGGATAACATTCACGAGCATGAGGAAAAGCTCTCCGCTTACGCCATGAACGTGCTTCCGGTTATGGAAGGCCTGACGATATACGGGCCGGCATCCGGCAAACGCCCCGGTCTGGTCACCTTCAATCTGGAGGATGTCCATCCTCATGATCTGGCTACCTTCTTGGATGCGGAGGGCATCGCTGTCCGGGCCGGACATCACTGCTGCCAGCCGCTGATGCGCTGGCTGAAGGCTTCCTCCACGGCGAGAGCCAGCTTTTACTTGTACAACACGGAAGAGGACATCGACCGCTTGGCGGAATCCCTCAGGCGGACAAAGGAGTACTTTAGCGATGCAATTGGATGATTTGTACCGCCGGGTCATTATGGATCATTATAAAAACCCCCGCAATAGGGGGCATTTCGAGGATAATGGTGTGACGATCGACTTGCATAACCCCACCTGCGGCGACCGGATTTCCCTGCAGCTGAAGGTGGAGGACGGCATTGTGAAGGAATCCCGGTTTTCGGGAGAGGGCTGCTCCATCAGCATGTCCTCCGCCTCCATGATGACCGAAGCAGTCAAAGGCAAAACCCTGGAGGAAGCGCAGGCCATGGCCGAGCAATTCTCCTGTCTGATGAAGGGCGAGCCGGTGGAATTCGAGTATGAGGACCTGGAGGCACTCTCCGGCGTCAACAAATTCCCGGCCCGCATCAAATGCGCCACCCTGGCGTGGAACGCGCTTCGCAAGGGAGTCGAGCAGTCCCGGTAAAGTTGCAACGTCACTTGTGGAGATATGGTTTCCGGGGGCACCCCCAAAAGTACCCGGAATCCGCTACGAAGCATTAGCGTCACTTTTGGGGGAATGGTTTTCCGGGGGCACCCCCAAAAGTACCCGGAATCCACTACGAAGCATTAGCGTCACTTTTGGGGGAATTATTTTATAGGAGGGATTCGTAATGGCGAAGCAGATGCCAGAAATGGAAGATTACAAATATGGCTTCCGTGACGAGCACAAGGC
>JAEWAA010000534.1 GCA_023391955.1 Bacillota bacterium
GGGTGACAGAGGGATACCCCGACGGCGTCACAATCCGGTAATGGGGGGAGTCCGGGTTGCGGTCAATGGGTGCATCCACGGTACCTTCCGGGTGCTCCATGTGGCCACGGACCAGTGCGGTGTATTCCTTTTCCACAGTACCGGCCTTCATCTGTTCGGAAATATGCTGGTGGACATAGGGGTTCTTCGCTATGGCCAGAACCCCGGAGGTTTCCCGGTCCAGCCGGTGGACAGGCCGGAAGCGGATGCGCAGGCCACGCTGCTGCCACATATGCACCACGCCGTTGGCCAGTGTATTGGACCAGTGTCCGGTGGTGGGATGGACGATGATGCCTGCAGGTTTGTTGACGATAAGGAGGTGGTCATCCTCAAAAATCACATCCACCGGCAGGTCCTGGGGAAGGATGTCCTCGGAGTCCTCCTCCTCCATCCGGACCTCCACCACATCCCCGGTTTTGACGCGCACGCTGGTATACCGGCGCTCCCCGTTGACGGTAATTCCCTCCTCCGTCAGCTTGATGCGCGACAGGAGCTTGCGGGACAATGCCATCCTCCGGCGGAGAATAGCCTTCAGCTCCAAGCCGTCATCTCCCTCCGGGACAATATACGTAATCGGCTCATAATAGCTCATGATTTCCTGCGGAATACCTCCCCGCTCCGCTCATATTCCGAATCGGGCACCCCTTCCCGGTGGTTGGCGGCTCTGGCCATGGTGAAGAACAGATCCGACAGCCGGTTCAGGTAGGTCAGCACGGGTGGGTTGATTTCCTCGGGCCGGCCCAAAGTCACCCCCCGGCGTTCGGCACGGCGGCAGACGGTGCGGCAGACGTGGAACAAGGAAGAGGCGGGACTCCCACCGGGCAGGACGAAGCGGGTAATGTCCGGCGTTTCCCCGTCGTAACGGTCGATCAGCTGCTCCAGCTTCACCGTCATTTCGGGAGTAGCCTTGTACGGCCGCAGTCCCGGCTTGAACAGCGCCAAATCGGAGCCCATATCGAACAGCTCGTTCTGGATCACCTTCAGCTCCTGCAGCATATCCTCGAATTTCACCGGGTCCAGACTGGCCATAGCCTGACCGACGAAGCAGTTTAGCTCGTCCACGGTGCCGTAGGCCTCCACCCGGTTGTCATCCTTATCCACCCGGCCGCCGATAACGCCCGTCTGGCCCGCATCCCCTGTCCGTGTATAAATTCGCATCATTCTTCCTCCTTTCTATTTATTCTATCATCGCATAAATCCGGTTCATATCCAAATGGCTGCGCACATGCTCCGCCAGCCGGTCAATAGCCTCATCCCGGCGTTTGCCGAATTGCAGCAGCTCCACCTCCGGCGCCCAGCCTCTGTTCACCCGAAGCCGGTTCAGCCAGCTTCTGCGCAGGGTATCATTGTGCAAAATCCCATGGATGTACGTTCCCCACACCATACCGTCCTCCGATTGGGCCCCTTCGGCGTGAGGCTCCGCCCGTTCCATAGACACGACAGATTCGGACACCCGGAAGGGATGGCACACCGGCTCCAGGAACCGGCTTTCTCCCATATGGATCTCGTAGCCTTCGATGGGATGGGGGTTTTGCTCCGCAAACAAGCTGCCCTCCCCTTCCACCCGGACGGTTTTTTTGACGGGAGTGAAGACCGTTTCTGCCGGGAAAAAGTTAAGCCCTTCCGCTTCGTCCCGGTCCGACTCCACATGCCCGGGGTCCAAAAGACGGCGGCCCATCATCTGGTAACCGGCGCAGATACCCAATACAGCGCCTCCTGCAGCCCGGTGCTCCAGCAGCTTGTCCGCCAGACCGGCGTCACGCAGGAAGGCCAGATCGTCCATGGTGTTTTTGCTGCCCGGCAGAATCACCGCATCAGGGTTTCCCCATTCCCCGGGATGCTCCACATACCGGAGCTCCACATCGGTCTCCTCGTCCAGCGGGTCAAAATCCGTAAAGTTGGACAAACGGGGCAGACGCAGGACAGCAATGTCAAGCTTGGGTGAGGCGAGTGCTTGGCCGTTGGCGGATAGACCAGAGCTAGCTGCAGCTGATCCTTCATGCTCCTGAACCGGCGTCCCTGTCCCGCTTTCCTTCAGGGTGTTGGCCGCCTTGCGCCGGTTTTGCTCCCGCTTGGTATCCAGCGAGGCGGAATCCTCATCCTCCAGCCCCAGCCGAGGCAAATAAGGAATGACACCCAGCACAGGCTTGCCGGTGCGCTCCTCCAGCCAGTCCAGACCCGGCTTCAGGAGGGATATGTCCCCACGAAATTTATTGATGACAAACCCTTTGATCCGGTCCCGTTCATGGGGCTCCAGAAGCTCCAGCGTACCAACGATGGATGCGAACACACCACCCCTGTCAATGTCCGCCACCAGAATTACCGGAGCATCGGCCCAGCCGGCCAGCCGCATGTTGACAATATCCCGGTCCTTGAGGTTAATTTCGGCGGGGCTGCCCGCACCTTCGATCACCACCAGGCTATAGGTTTCCCTCAGCCGGCCCAACGCCTCCCGCACAATGCCCCCGGCCTCCTCCAGATACTCCTCCCGGTATGCCCGGGCCTCATAATTCCGCAAGGGGCGGCCATGCACCACCACCTGCGCGGTCATATCCTTCACCGGCTTCAGCAGAATCGGGTTCATGTCCGTAGTGGCGGCAATGCGGCAGGCATCCGCCTGCAATCCCTGGGCCCGGCCGATTTCCTTGCCGTCCGGAGTCTCATAGGAGTTCAGGGACATATTCTGGGACTTGAAGGGAGCCGTGCGGAAACCGTCCTGTACAAAAATCCGGCACAAGGCGGTAGTCAGGATGCTTTTGCCCACATCCGAAGCGGTCCCCTGGAGCATGATGGTTTTCCCGGCGGGTTTTACTTCCGGTTGCTGCATACGTTACGCCAGCCTCCTCTCAATAACTTTCTTTATGGGTAAAAACTCGGTATTACAGGAAAAATGCGTATTGTGGGAAAAGTTGATCCCGAATTAACGGAAAGGATTTTCCGCTAAGGGGGTCACCTGGACGCGGGATGAGGGGCGGTTGGGATTAAAGGAAGCCCGCTTCCGTTATCTCGCATTCACACTGGCATTCACCTTGGCCCCCCACCTTCCCCACTAAGGCAATCCGCAGCAAACAAGCACAGCTGGGTTAGCCTATATCCCCTCCCCGTCGCCAGACCGACCAGCTACCGCCGTAAATCCTCCAGACAAGCTGCCAGCGCCTCCACTAGCTGCCTGTTGTCCTCACGGCTCCGGATCGCCGTCCGTCCGTAGCTGTCGTCCAGTCCCTGGTAGGTAGCGGCGCTGCGGATCAGAATACCTCTGCGCCCCATAGCCTCCTGTAAGCCGTGAAT
>JAEWAA010000548.1 GCA_023391955.1 Bacillota bacterium
AAGCACAGGTGGTCCAGGAGCTCCCTATGGATAAAGAGGCGGCCGTAGAGGTGTGGATTGCTCAGAGCCTGCCTAAGGGGGACAAGCTGGAGACGGTTATCCAGAAATGTACGGAGCTTGGGGCAGACCGGTTTATACCCTTTTTGTCCAAACGGACGGTTGTGCAATATGATGACAAAAAAGAGGCCAAACGTGTGGAGCGTTGGGCCAAAATCGCCAAGGAAGCGGCGGAGCAGGCGCACCGCAACCGGGTTCCGGCTGTGGAAACGCCGGTAAGCTGGAAGCGGCTTTTGGACCTGGTGAAGGAAACGGATCTGGCGCTGTTCTGTTATGAGCTGGAGAGCGGGCTCACTTTGCGGGAGCGGCTGGCGGAGCAATTGGCCTCCCCTGCGGCCGGCGGGCGCCGCCCGAGGATTCTGGTAGTGGTTGGCCCTGAAGGGGGCTTTACGGAGCAGGAGGCACTGGAAGCAGAGGCTGCCGGCTGCCGCAGCATCAGTCTAGGCAAGCGGATTTTGCGTACGGAAACGGCCGCAATGGCGGCGTTGGCTTGCATTATGTATGAATCGGGAGAAATGGGAGGGAAGAGCTGATGGCAAGGGTTGCGTTTCATACCTTGGGCTGCAAGGTGAATTTTTATGAGACGGAAGGGATCTGGCAGCTCTTCCGCAACGAGGGCTACGAAAAGGCCGACTTCGAGGAAACGGCGGATGTGTATGTCATTAACACCTGCACGGTCACCAATACAGGGGACAAAAAAAGCCGCCAGGCCATCCGCCGCGCCATCCGCCGCAATCCGGAGGCGATTATTGCCGTTACCGGGTGTTATGCCCAGACTGCACCTGCGGAGATTGCCGCCATACCCGGCGTGGATATTGTTATCGGCACCCAGGACCGGGACAAGATGATGGACCTGGTCCACAAGTATCAGGCAGAAAGAGCGCCCATCAACGCCGTCCGCAACATCATGAAAACCCGGGAGTTCGAGGAGCTGGATGTTCCCGAATTTACCGGCCATACCCGGGCGTTCCTGAAAATCCAGGAGGGCTGCAACAACTTCTGCACCTTCTGCATCATTCCCTGGTCCAGAGGGCTTCTCCGCAGCCGCAAGCCGGAAAGTGTGCTGGCCCAGGCCAGACAGCTGGTGGAGACGGGGTATGAGGAAATTGTGCTGGCGGGTATCCATACCGGAGGGTACGGGGAGGATCTGGACGGCTACAGTCTGGCCATGCTGCTGCGGGATCTGGATAAGGTGGACGGCCTGAAGCGGATCCGCATCAGCTCCATTGAAGCCAGCCAAATTGATGAGCGGATTCTGGATGTGCTGGGTTCTTCCTCCAAAATGTGCCGACACCTGCATATTCCTCTGCAGGCCGGGGAGGATACGGTGCTGGCTGCCATGCGCCGGAAGTATACCACGGCGGAGTACGGACGCAAGCTGGAACTGATCCACAGAACCATGCCGGATGTGGCGGTAACCACGGATGTGATTACCGGTTTTCCCGGTGAAACCGTGGAGATGTTTGAGAGCGGTCTGCATTTTATGGAGCAGATGCAGTTTGCGGATATGCACATCTTCCCTTATTCGAAGCGGACGGGCACACCTGCCGCCAGAATGGACGGGCAGATTCCGGAGGAGGAGAAGAACCGCCGGGTTAACCTGCTGATGGAGCTGTCCTCCCGGATGCGGCTGGAGTATTCCAAGCGCTTCGCCGGACAGATTCTGGAGGTCATCCCGGAGATGGGCGCCTACGAAGGCGACGGGGATGTAGAGCTGATCGGACATTCGGACAATTATTTGCATATTGCCTTCTCCGGACCCAAGGAGCTGGCAGGACGGATGGTCCAGGTTCGGATGACAGAGGCTGGAATCCCCCACTGCCGGGGTGTGAGGCTGAATGAAACGGTTACGTCCGGGGTTTCCCGTTAAGAGCAGGTTTTAAAGTCTTCAGTAAGGGGATGAATAAAAGCGTGAAGGAAATATCCGCCGGAGGAGTGGTGTACCGGAACTTCGAAGGACGGCAGCAAATTCAGCTGATTCAGGACCGGTACGGAAAAATTACGCTTCCCAAAGGAAAAATGGAGCCCGGTGAAACCGTCAAGGAAACCGCGCTTCGGGAAATCCGGGAGGAGACGGGGATTACGGGGCGCATTATCAAGCCGCTGGATGTGATCCGTTACCAATACCATCTTCCGCGGGTGGGGCTTGTCCATAAGGAGGTCCATTATTACCTGGTAGAGGCGGAAGGCGGCACGCTTAAGCCCCAGGTGGAGGAAATCCGGGGAGTGGAATGGCTGGAGGTGCCGGATGCGGCCCAGCGCCAGCGCAAAAACGGCTATGCCAATAATGATTCCATCCTGCTCAAGGCGCTGCGGGAATTGGGATATGACGAGAAGGGGATGAAGCGAAACGATGGAAACCATTAATCTGGGTGGATTTATCGACCACACGCTGTTAAAGGCGGATGCCACGTCGCAGGCAATCGAGAAGCTGTGTAGAGAAGCGATGGAGCATCAATTTTACAGTGTATGCGTTAACGGGGTCTGGGTGCCGTATTGCAAGGAGCTTCTGAAGGGTTCGGAGGTTAAAATCAGTGTGGTATGCGGATTCCCTCTTGGAGCGAACACCCCCAAGGCCAAGGCAGCGGAGGCGGCGGATGCCGTGGAGAACGGCGCCAATGAAATTGATATGGTGCTCCAGATCGGCCAGCTGCTGGAGGGTCGTCTGGACCAGGTGGAGGATGATATCCGCCAGGTGGTGAAGGCTGTGGAAGGAAGCGCCATCGTAAAGGTAATCTTTGAAACGGGCTTCCTCAATGACAAGCAAAAGGAAACGGCTTGCCGGCTTTCGGAGCAGGCCGGGGCTCATTACGTAAAAACCTCCACCGGCTTCGGTCCGGGGGGAGCGACAGTGGAGGATATACGCCTGATGCGTGCCTCCGTTTCGCCTCATATCGGCGTGAAGGCTTCGGGCGGCGTGCGGGACAGAGCGGCAGCCCTCCTGATGATCGAAGCGCGCGCACCCCGCCTGGGCACCAGCTCCGGTGTGACCATTGTTTCGGGAGCAGCAGGCGGCAGCGGTTATTAAGAAGCTGTTACACAGTTTCTAAGCGTCAAGCTGGATGCGGCGCAGGCCGGGCAGGTAACAAAGCGGCAGCGCTAGCAGAGAGCAGACGATGTTGAATATGGTCTGGGCATGGGCGATTTGGGCGCCCGGATCGGTGGTGATAATGGCGGTCACCTGCTCCAGGATGCCGGTGAGGGGAAAGAATAAAAGCGCCCCTCCGGCGTTCAGCAGTATATGCGCCCAGGCTACGTACAGGCCAAAGCGGGAGCCGCCGATGCTGGCGATCAGTGCAGTGACACAGGTGCCGATGTTGGCGCCGATGACGATGGCGATGCCCAGCTCCGGGGTGATGGCCTGGATGGAGGCCAGCCCCATGGTCATGGCGATGGTGACGGCTCCGCTGTGGAGCAGGGCGGTAACGGCGGCCCCGGCCATCACACCCCAGAACAGGCTCTCCTGGGCCTTCTGGACGAACCAGCCCAGCATCCCCATGGATTGCAGGGCGGGTGTGATGCTCTGCATCACCTGCATCCCCAGCAGCACACAGGCAAAGCCCATCACGGCGATGGGTACGAGCCGCAGGGAGCGGAGCTTGCGGGCGGGGTAGCTGCGGTCCGGCAGGCTCAGAGCGGTGAACCACAGCACGGCGGCTCCCAGCAGGATGGGCAGGGCCAGCCGGGTCAAATCCAGGCCTACCAGCTCGGTGGTCATGCAGGTGCCGATATTGCTTCCCAGAATAATGCCCAGGGTCTGGGGGAATTTCATAACCCCTGCGTTGACCAGACCGATGGTGATGACGGTGACGGCGGTGCTGCTCTGCAGAACGGCCGTTATTCCCGTTGCGGCTACAAGCCCCCGGGCGGGAGTCCGGGTGAAGCGTTCCAGAATCACCTGAAGATAGCGTCCGGCCCAGCTGTGCAAGGCCCATTCCATGGCCTTCATGCCGAAGAGAAAAATCGCCAGCCCCGCAGCCATCGGCAGAATAATGAGTGAGAACAACGGAATCCTGCTCCTTTCGGCCCTGATTGCTTCAGGTGATGGAAGATGTATTGTATATGTATGACAAGCCGGGGCCGGACATGTTGGTTTGTCCGCCTTTGGTACATAAATTGGCACAAGGGACAGGAGAGGTTTGGATGGTTGCGTCTGTTTTTTTGATACGGAAACGCAAGAAGCGGCTGGAGGAAGGGCATCCGTGGATATTCGCCAACGAGATTGAGCGGGTGGAAGGGGAGCCGGGACCGGGAGAGATTGTCCATGTGCGCAGCCATACGGGTCAATTCCTGGCTTCCGGCTATTATAACGAAGCCTCGCAGATCCGGGTCCGGGTAGTGGGATACGAGCCTTTGGAGGAACTGACCCGTGAGCTTCTGACGGAACGTCTGCTTCGCTGCCGTGAGCTGCGGGAACGGTTTCTGCCCGAGGCCACCGCTTACCGGGCGGTGTACGGGGAGGCGGATTTCCTGCCGGGTCTGGTGGTGGACCGCTTCGGCGATATCCTGGTGGTGCAGATTCTTACCTTGGGTATGGATTTGCGCCGGGAGCTCATTGTGGAAGCACTGGTTGAAGTGTTCCAGCCGGCGGGGATTTATGAGCGCAGCGATGTATCTGTCCGGGAGCTGGAGGGATTGAGCCAGCGTACGGGCGTCCTGTACGGGGATTGTCCGGAAAAGGTGCAGATTACGGAAAACGGTCTGCTGCTTGAGGTGGATATTGTCCACGGCCAGAAGACGGGATATTTCTTCGACCAGCAGGCTAACCGTGCCCTGCTTGCGCCTTTGGTGAAGGGCTGGGGAGCAAGAAGCGGCATCCGCCTGGAGGAGCGGGAGACAGAGAACGGCAGAGAAACCGTCCCTGTTAATCCCAACGGCAAGGTGGTCACCTTCCCCTATTGGGACGGGGCCACAGTGCTGGAATGTTTTTCCCATAGGGGGAGCTTTACACTGAATGGCTGCAAATTCGGAGCCAAGAAGGTCACCTGCCTGGATATTTCCGAGCTGGCGGTGGAGTCTGCACGGCGGAATGTGGAGCTGAACGGCTTTCAGGACCGGGTGGAATTTGTGGTAGCCGACGCATTTGAATATTTGCGGACCCAGGTGAAGGGGCTTGACGATCGCAAGGAGCGTGCCGCTGCGGCAGAAAAGAAGGTGGACACCTCCGCCAAGCTGGCCCAAGGAGGCAGGACCTGGGATGTGGTAATTCTGGATCCTCCGGCCTTTGCCAAAACTCGGAATGCGGTTGAAGGGGCCTGCCGCGGGTATAAGGATATTAACCTGCACGGGCTGAAGCTGGTGAATGAAGGCGGGTTTTTGGTAACGGCCAGCTGCAGCTATCATGTCCGGCCGGACCTGTTCCTGGCAACGATCCATGAGGCGGCTAAGGATGCGGGGAAGGTGCTGCGGCTTCTGGAGTTCCGCGGCGCAGGCAAGGACCATCCCCAGATTCTCGGGGTGGACGAGGGCAATTATCTGAAGTTCGCCGTTTTCCAGGTGCACAGCCGGAAGTAGGATGAAGGCCGGTGCGGCGGATGGAAGCGGTTGGGAGCGGCGGGGTTAGGCGGCTACTGACCAGGCGAAGGATAAAATTGGGTGTTCAATTTGACAAAAACAGACGAGTTGGTTCATCATTGGAAGTAGAAAAAGAACCCCAAATTTAAAAATTCGTTTTTTGAAAGGGGAAATGGAAAATGGTTAGCGACAATCTGTTGAAGGAATTGAATGAGCAGTTGAATTTCGAGTTTTACTCCGCCCACGTGTATGTGGCCATGGCCGCATACTGTTCTTCGGAGAATCTGGACGGCTTTGCCAACTTCTTCTTGGTTCAAGCGGAGGAAGAACGGTTCCATGCCATGAAAATCTACAACTACATCAATGCGGTGGGCGCGAGAGCTACCATCAGCGGGATGGGCGACGTTTTCAACGGGTATGAATCGGTTTTGGACTGCTACAAGA
>JAEWAA010000631.1 GCA_023391955.1 Bacillota bacterium
TCTCCAAGGGCGCCGTCATCTCCAAGGGGCTGGCGGTTGTGGTTATCGGCGGTTTGACCACCTCCACGCTGCTTACCCTTGTTGTTGTACCGGTGGTTTATGATCTGATCGAAGGCTTCAAGCGCCGTATGGGACGTCTGTTCCACCGGAAGAAGCCGGCCGGTCTGGATACCCCGAATACCACTTCCGCAACCCACTGAAAAGGAGAATAAACCATGAAACGGACAAAAACCAAGAAGTTGAAAGCCGGCTATCCTGTTGCCGGAGCCATGGTGCTTGCCGCGGCTCTTCTGGCGGGATGCTCCGCGGAGCCGGCACAGCAGCCTGCAGCTGCCGCCGAATCCCAAGTGAAAAGCGTGAAGGTGGCCCCTGTCGCGAAGAAATCCATCGGTGAGCCCCTGGAGCAGGTGGCGGATATCTCCGCCTCCGTCCAGATGAATATTGTGACGAAGGTAAACGGCGACGTGCTGGAGATTTTGAAGAAACGCGGAGACCGGGTGGAAAAGGGGGATGTCCTGTTCCGGATCGATCCCACCGACCTGGAGATTCAGAAGGAAAAGGCCCAGCTGTCCATCGCCAGCACCCAGGAGCAGATGTCCAAGGCCCGTCTGGATCTGGCGGACGGCAAGCAGGAGCTGAAGGACGGCATCACCAAGATGGAGTCTGCCTTGAAGGATGCGGAGAAGGGCTACAACAAGCTGCGCAATGATTATGATCTGGGCCTGGTGCCCAAAATCCAGCTGGAGCAAGCGGAAACCCAATTGAACGGCCTCCGGTTGGATCTGGAAGGGATGAACCGCAAGCTTCAAAACCTGGAAAACTCCAACTCTCTTTCCCAACTGGAATATGGGCTGAAAACAGCCGACGTTTCCTTGCGTGAGCTGGACCGGGGCTTGAGCAATACGGAAGTGAAGGCCACTGTCAGCGGCGTATTGACAGATCTTCCTGTAGAAATAGGGATGACCTTGAGCCCGGGCATTCCGGCAGCTACTGTGCAGCAGCTGGACCCGGTGAAAATCAAGGCGGAGCTGACCGAAGAAGCGGCGGCTCTGGTACGGGGCAAACAGGAGCTTAGCTTTTATGTCCCCGGTACCGTTGACAAGGCCAAAGCAACAGTCAGCTACCTGGCCGATGTTATCGGCGCCCAAACCAAATCCTATTCCCTGGAGCTGACCGTGCCCAATCCGGACTTCAAGCTGAAGCCGGGCAGCAAGGCGCAGATTCTCCTGACGGAAGAGCAGGATCAGGTCGTGGTGACTGTACCGACATTAAGCGTCGTCCGCGAAGGCGGGGATACCTATGTGTTCGTTATAAATGGAAATGCGGCAGAAAAGCGGAAAGTGGAGCTGGGACGCCTGCATGAAACGTATCAGGAGGTGCTCTCCGGCGTTAAGGAGGGTGACCAGCTGGTCATCTCCGGACAGAATCAGCTGAAGGATAAGGAAGCTGTACAGGTCGTCAAGTAAAGGACAAAACAGGAGGAGAGCAACTTGAATAATAAATGGAAATTATCCCTTGCATCTGTGGCGTTATCCGTCTCGCTCTTGGGCCCCGGCATCGCCGTGTATGCAGCTGACGGAAGTGCAGTCCCTGTGCTGGCCGCTGCCGCCGGACCGTCCGTGAAGCTGACTGATCTGTTGGATGTGGAGCTGAAGAGTGTCCTGAACCAAAAAACAGAAACCGGCACCCGCCTGGGTGTAGTGGTCCGGTTGAAGAATACAGGGGCCGCGGTAACCCGCGTGCCGGATTATGAGGTTAGAGCCGAAACTGCCGATGGCATCCAATATACCCTGAAGGCCAGCGCGGCCAATGCCCGTTCCCTTCAGGCCAAATCCAGCACGGAGCTCAGCTATCTGGTCGATCTGGACCGGATGGACGAGGTCACCGTGACCCAGGTGAACTGGACGGATGTGGATGTTTATGTCTATCCCAAGACAGAAACAGTAGTCGCCTCCATTCCTGTCCAGGCTGAGGTATGGCAGGGGGAGAGCAGCGTTATTACCAAGCCGGAGGCGCTAAAGAAATGGTCGGATGCCTTCCGGATTCCGGGCCTCACCTCGCCTGTGCAATACACGCCGGTGTCCATCAGCAAGGAATCCACTGCCGCGGGAACGGTGTATGTGGTTCAAATCTTGGCGTCCAATCCGTCTGAGCGGCGCGAGTCCATTCCCGCCTTCACCCTGGACGGGAAGTCGGACAGCAAGGTTTTCACCGGCTCACGGGTGGAGCAGGGGGCAATGACCCTTGAACCCGGCGCGGATAAGTACATCCATTACGCCATCCCGACGGAGCAGGATACTGTGCTGCAAAGCCTGAACCTGCTTACGCCGGAAACCTTCGCCGATGCGGGAGCGGCCGGAGTTAATGTAACCAGCTATGCCGTAGGCCGGCTTCATATTCTGCTTCCCGGTGAGGGAGAGGGTACCGCAGCCACTGCCTATTCGCTGGGTACATCCATTGTGTTCGACGGCAAAAGCCAACTGGTCAATCCGGAGATGAAGGTTTCCGTTGAGGAATTCTATATGCACTCCAATAAGGAGGAGGGCAATAAGGGGGTTACCGCCACCTTCAAGCTGACCAATACCTCCAAAAAACCTTTGGCCGTGCCTGCTTTTGCAGCAGATCTGGTTACCAAGGAAGGGTATGAATATGCAGGCAGCCGTCAAGCCATCCAAACGGCCTCCGTACTACCCGGCTCCT
Organism: Bacillota bacterium; assembly: GCA_023391955.1. Taxonomy (GTDB): domain Bacteria; phylum Bacillota; class Bacilli; order Paenibacillales; family NBRC-103111; genus Paenibacillus_AR. Next base: position 2,701 of record JAEWAA010000631.1, read on the forward strand.
CGGTGACCGTACGTTACGCCTTCACAGTTCCCGCTTCGGAAAAAGGGGAGAACCTTGTTTTGAAGGTGCAGGACGGGGTAACGGCTGCTCCTTACAAAACCCCCATCGCGGCGCTGTCCGCGGGATTGCAAAAGGCGGAGAATAACCGTTGGAACCTGTATCCGTACGATGTGAAGGTTAACAGCTGGATTCTCCAATGGAACTATGGGGTGGCTACCAACTACAATTATGTATACCGGCTGAAGCTGGATCTCTCCATTAAGCGTGACAATGCTGTTCAAGTGGATAACGCCTTCTCCCGCATTATGGTGGAATTATATGATTCCAATGACCGGCTTGTGGGTACCGGCGGGGCCAATATTTATGGACAAGAGCGTTTGGTGAATGGGGATAATATTATCTCTATTCAAGGAGCCTCTGATATGCTGGATGTGAAGCATAAGATTTACATCTACGAAGTATTCAACACGCCAAACGGAGAAGCAAAACGGCTGTTGACGCAGTACAACGAGTAGTCTAATTTAATATTTTAAGCAAAGCGCCCGCCCTCCTTCCTTACGGAAGAAAGGCGAGCGCTTTTTTATTCCCCCGACCAGGCCGCTTCCAGCGCCGCCAGATCGAATTTCTTCATGCCCAGGAACGCCTTCGTGACCCGTTGGATTTCCTCGGGTGAACCATCGGCCATCATCCGGTCCAGCTGCTCCGGCACAATTTGCCAGGACACGCCGTACCTGTCCTTCAGCCATCCGCATTGCTCCGCCTCCGGAACAGCCGATAGCTTGTCCCAGTAATAATCGAGTTCCGCCTGGTCCTTGCAACGGACCATAAAGGAGAGGGCTTCATTAAACCCAAAGTCGGCATCATAGCCATTGTCCATGGCGGTGAAGCTTTGACCGCACAGGGTGAAGGAGGCGAAATTGATTTTGGCCTGCTCCACTCTGGCTTCACCTTCTCCGTACCGGCTGATGAAGCCGACGGTGGAATCGGGGAAGATCTCCGCATAAAAGCGGACGGCCTCCTCTGCCTGCCCACAGACATCTCCGGAGAAAAGCAGATTGGGTGTGATGATCTGTTGGAGCTGTTCTCCGTCAACCAGCATGAGCTGCCAGGTCAGGCCAAACCGGTCCTGAATCCAGCCGTACCGGCGGCTGAAGGGGTATTCCCCCAGGGGCATCAAGGCGCTGCCTCCTTCCGCCAAGACGTTCCACAGCGCGTCCACCTCTTCTGCGGTTGCACAAGCCACCATGAAGGAGATGGAGGGGTTCAAGCGGAAATACGGGCCTGCACTAATGGCTTGAAAGGGCTGGCCGGCCAATTCAAAGCTGACGGATTCCGCATTGCCGGAAGGCGTATCCGGCAGGGTAGTGGCGGAGGTGATACCCGAACCGGGCAATAACCCGGTGTACAGCTGCGCGGCCTCCTTGGCCTGGGTGTCAAACCAGAGATGGGGAATAATCTTGTGCATGCAAAACCTCCCAACAGATCATTTATGGCTGTTTAAAGCCCTTGCCCTATTAGTTATTTCCAAGTGGGGTAAAGGGCGATCAGCTTATCGTCGTTTTCCTTGGGGG
>JAEWAA010000645.1 GCA_023391955.1 Bacillota bacterium
CGGTGAATGTCCTGGATATTATACAAAGCCTTACTGAGACCGGCATCGAGCCGGTGCTGACCGGAATAGAGCTGATTGGAAACCCGAAGAAGGGAATGTCCCTGGACAATGTGAAGCAGCCTGCCACATACGCAAGCTATGCCTACACAGGAGTCGGCGTGTTCCGCGGGGACCGTCTGGTTGGTTGGCTGAATGAGTCGGACAGCAAAGCCTTAACTTATATCTCCAATAAGGTTGCCTGCTCTGCAGCCGTAGTCCCGTGCCCCGAGTTGGATGGATCATTTGCCGTGGAAGTCACTCACTCGCACATTAAAACCATACCGCTGGTAAAGGAGAACAAACCGGGCATCCGGCTGGAGGTTTTTATCGAGGCGAATCTTGCAGAGGTCCAGTGCCAAGCAGATATCGCAGATGAAGCAACGTTTACAAGCATGCAACGGGCGGGTTCCGAGGAGTTAAAAAGAGTTTAGTTAAGCGGTGTTCACCAGGCCCAGCATACCTATAAATCTGATATCTTTGGATTCGGTGAAACCTTCCACCGGAAGTTCCCGGGATTGTGGAGAGAATGGAAAGGGGATTGGGCCCAAATGTTCAGCCAGCTTCCTGTGGAGATTGAGATGAACTACAACCTGCGCCGCAACGGTACAATTACCAATCCTATCGAGAGTAACCCGGTTAAGGAGGAGTGAAAACCATAAGCTGGCTGGAGTGCTTGTAATTTCGCTGATCGCCGTGCTGATCGAATACCGTAAGCTCCTAAAAAACAACCGGCGGCGGGAAGTCACCGTGAGCGCAATTCTCATGCTGGGAGCTATCCTGCTTGGCCTCCTCCGAATATTGAGAATTCCCATTCCCAGCCCGCTGTTGGTTATCCGCTGGATCTTTCAGCCGGCAAGCCAGCTTCTGAATAAGTGGCTGTCTTGAACATGGAGGTTGGAATGAATAAGCAGAAATTAACCGCAAGGCAGGCAACATTCTGGTTTGTGATGTATCAGGTGGGAAGCGCTTATCTCATCCTCCCCACATCTATGATCAAAATTGCCAAACAAGATGCTTGGTTATCGGCTCTTGTTTCCCTGGCAATGAACTTTTTATTGATCCCTTTATACGTAGCCATTGCCAATCAAATGAGGGGCAAACCTCTTGTTGCGTATATGGACACTCTCCTTGGCAAAAGGGCAGGCAGATGCTTTACCTTTCTTTTTATTGTATCCGTCCCTTTTCTAATTTTCATATTGACCCTCCGGAATATAGGTGACTTTATCTCCACCTCCATCATGCCGGAAACACCGGAGGAAGCGATATATGCACTGATGCTCATTGCTGTTTATTGTGTGGTACGGGGCGGGGCGGCAGTCATCGGACGCTCTGCAGAAACCCTGTTCGTGGTCATTCCTTTGCTGTTTCTGATGGTATCCATTCTGCTGCTCCCGGGTGCGGAGTTCAAGCATCTTTTGCCGGTATTTGAATTTGGCTGGAAACCAATTGTACGGGCTTCTTTTCTGCTGCTGTCGTTCCCGTTTTTAGAGACGTTTTTATTTCTGTTTTTGCTTTCGAATTTAGGAAGCTCTGATATCTGGAAAAAAGCTGTGGTCCGCAGCTCTCTGTTTAGCGGCTTTGTGTGTGTGGTTATGCTGCTGCTGGTCACGGCGGTATTGGGCGAAAGCGTGGCATCCGATTTGACCTATTCCAGCTATTCTGTTGTCCGGTCAATCAATATCGGCGATTTTATCCAACGGTTTGAAATTGCCATCGCGATTTACTGGTACATCTCTATATTTTTTCGGCTGGCCTTACTCCTGTATATTACGGTTCACGGACTGGGATCTGTGTTCCGGTTACAGGATCCCACCTCTTTATTGATTCCTGTATTACTCATTGCCTTGATTATGGCTCATTCCATATGGCCCAATACGACTTATCTGGTTGAGTTTTTTAAAGTCTGGCCTTTATATGCAATGGTTTTCGGAGTTGCGGTTCCCCTGATCCTCTGGCTGCTTGGGTGGATGAAGCAGTCAAGAAGCCACTGAAAACCTCGCATATAGAAAAAAGGCACTCCGGGGAGTACCTTTTTGGATAAAAGGAAACGAAATTACAACAGCTCGCGCCGGAGCTCCTCAGCCGACTTCGGGGACAAGTACGAAAGCGGAATATCAAATACCGTTCTCGCTCCGGTCTGGCCCTCTTGGCTCATCCGGTAAGCCGCGCGGGCATACGCCACTAATACACTGGCTGTAAAGCCGGGATTGCTCTCCAGCTTCAGACTGAATTCAATGATCTGGCGTTTGCCTTGGCCAGTAATCCCGCTGCGGATCACAAAGCCGCCATGGGGCATTTCACCATGCTCCCGTTTCAGCTGTTCCTCGGTGATGAAGGTCACCGTGGTGTTATAATCCGCGAAATAATTGGGCATGGATTCGATGGTATGGCGGATTTCATCCAGGTCCGCCCCCTCTTCGGCTACAACAAAGCATTCGCGTGTATGCTTCTGCCGCGTGGTCAGCTCCGGCGTTTCCCCGGAACGGATGCTCTCGATGACTTCTTCTACCGGTACCGTATATTGGACTCCGCCCTTTACACCCGGTACACGCCGGATGGCGTCGGAGTGGCCCTGGCTGACGCCCTTACCCCAGAACGTATAGTCCTTCCCTTCCGGGAGAATGGACTGGGCCAGCAGCCGGTTCATGGAAAACAGCCCCGGATCCCAGCCTGTGGAGATGACGCTGACAACCCCATTCCCCTTTGCAGCAGCATCCACTGCCTCAAAGAACTCCGGAATTTTCGCGTGGGTATCGAAGCTGTCCACCGTATTAAACATGCGGGCCATCATGGGGGTTTGCTCCGGAAGATCCGTTGCGGACCCGCCGCACATAATCATCACATCGATGGCTCCCACATATTGTTCGGCCGCAGAAATATGCTCAAACTTGGCATTCCCGCCCTCGGCCTTCATCTGCTCCGGCTGCCTGCGTGTGAATATGGCAGCCAGCTCCATATCCGGATTCTGGGCAATTGCTTGCTGAACACCCTTGCCAAGGTTACCGTAGCCTACAATTCCAACCTTTATTGTCATTTTCCAGTAGCTCCTTTTCATTCAATAGGTGTGACTTATCTTAGGGCCTGTCTGAAAACCCGCTTGAGGGCCTCGGAGTTTGCAGACACACCCTAGTATACCTCAATATTACGTAAGATGTCAGATTCATAGCTGAAAATGCTTGTTATAAACTCGAATAGTTCTCATACACAACAACCCCTTCCGCGTCGCAGAAGGGGTTGTTGCTTTGACTGTATCCATATCCAGTGGGGTCTTACCGCCTGCGGTAATGCCCGCCCGATTCGCCGCCAGGCTTGCGGGCTCCTTCTCTGGAAGGCGCCCTCTTGGCATTGTTGGCTTTTGGCGCTGCCGCGGTCACCGCGGGAGCCGGCTTCTCCATGGTCATCGGGTATGGATGATCGGCAATCACCGGAATTTTCTGCTTCGTGAGCTTCTCGATATCCTTGAGGTACGGAATCTCCTCATCCTCGCAGAAGGAGATGGCAACCCCGCTCAACCCGGCGCGTCCCGTACGGCCGATCCGGTGGACATAGGTCTCCGGGATGTTCGGCAGGTTATAGTTAATCACGTGGGACAGCTCGTCAATGTCGATGCCCCGGGCCGCAATGTCCGTTGCCACCAGCAGGCGGGTGACGCCGTTCTTGAAGTTATTCAGCGCTGCCTGGCGGGCATTCTGCGACTTGTCGCCATGAATGGCCTGCGCCGTAATCTTCACCTTGGTCAAACCCCGCACCAGCCGGTCAGCGCCGTGTTTGGTCCGGGTGAACACCAGAGCGCTGGTGATGGACTTGTCCTGCAGCAGATCGATGAGCAGCGGCAGCTTATTCGGCTTGTCCACGTAATAGAGCATCTGCTTGATTCTCTCCACCGTTGTGGAGGCAGGGGTAACCTCAATTTTAACCGGATTCTTCAACAAGGAGTTGACCAGGGACATGATCTCTGGCGGCATTGTAGCCGAGAAGAATAACGTCTGCCGCTTGGCGGGCAGTTTGGCAATAATCCGCTTCATATCATGAATGAAACCCATGTCCAGCATCCGGTCGGCTTCGTCTAATACCAGAATCTGCACGTGACGCAGGTCCACAAACCCTTGATTCATCAGATCAATCAGCCGTCCCGGGGTAGCAATCAGAATGTCCGTGCCCTGGGCCAGCAGCTGCTCCTGGGCCCTCTGGGAAACACCGCCCACAATCACGCCGCAGCGCAGACTTGTAAAGCAGCCGTAAGCCTTGGCGTTATCCGCAATCTGGATGGCCAGCTCACGGGTAGGGGTCAGAATCAGCGAACGAATGACACGTTTACCGTTGGGACGGGCTTGCTGGGTGCTGAGCTGCTGGATAATGGGCAGCAGGAACGCCGCGGTTTTGCCTGTTCCTGTCTGGGCGCAGCCGAACAGGTCGCGGCCTTCCAATGCAGGCGGAATGGCCTGCTCCTGGATGGGCGTGGGCTGTGTATATTGCTGCTTGGTTAAAGCTTTCATAATAGGGGGAATCAACTGCAATTGTTCGAATGTCATAAGCTCTCCTTTACGTAGGCGCCGTCAATAGATAAGCGTCTATACGAGCATTATACCTTATTTTGTGCTACTTCTCCTGCTCCATTATCACCTGCTCGATTCCCAAGAGAATGACCTTCAGCCCAAACTCAAAAGCCCTGTCCGTTCCCATCAGCTCGAAGAGCCCGTTGGTGAACATCCTCCGGAATAGTCCAGCATCCTTATCGTTCATGGAATCCAGCAGCCGCACCATCTCCTCGCCGGGAAGAGCCCCCTGGTCATGAAGCATCTCGGAGACACTGCGCTCATGCTGGTAATGGTCCAAAACGAAGTAATACACGTAATTCACCAGAGTGGTAACCACCTGCATTTTTTGCTCCAGCCCCAGCGGCGTGGATTCCACACAGAGCAGCATGCGGTTGGTGAAGCGGATAATGTCCGGTTCGTGAGGCAGTGTCATCATCATGAGCTGTGTGGAGCAGGGATACCGGTTGAGCACGCTGCGTACCGTTACGGCAAGCCCCTTAAGCTGTTCCTTCCAGTCCCCCTCGGAGTGGAACTCCTCCAGAATAATCCCCGATACCTGGTTGGCTAGGCGCTGGTAGAGGAGCTGTTTGCTTTTGAAATACCAGTACAGAGAAGGAGCCTGAATCCCCAATCTGTCGGCCAATCGTCTCATGCTGAATTTCTCGATGCTGTCCTCCCCAAGAAGTGCCCATGAGGCTTCCAGAATCTTTTCCTCCGATATCTGAGGCTGCTGCTTTTTCATCGTATCCGCCCTTTTATCTAACAGTGTAAGTTTGTACTTTACAAGTCTATAGGTCCATGATATCATCTAACACTGTAAGGTTCAATCTAACACCGTTAGATTAGAGTTTGCGAAATCGAGAAGAAAGTGGTGATCCATATGGATACAGAAAACCTTTATTATTTTGAAAAAGCCCCTATCGCTAAAGCCGTCGCCCACTTCGCTGTTCCCATGATGCTAGGCACGTCCATGAGTGTGATCTATTCCATCCTCAACGCTTATTTCCTGGGGACTCTCAATAATACGGCCATGCTGACCGCACTGGCCTTAACTCTGCCCTTATTCGCCATTATCATGGCGCTGGGCAATCTCATCGGCATCGGCAGCGGTACCTTCATCTCCCGTCTGCTGGGGGAAAAAAGGTACAGTGATGTAAAGCATGTGTCCTCCTTCGCCTTTTACAGCAGTCTTCTTCTGGGATTGATTCTGATGGCTGTTGCCCTGCCGTTCATCGATTCCATCGTTCGCGGCCTAGGAGCGACACCCGATTCCTTCGGCTTCACCCGGGACTATGTTCTGATTATGCTGCTTGGCTCCCCATTCGTCGTTTCCTTCTTCACATTGGAGAATATCGTGCGTTCGGAGGGGGCCGCGATTACCTCGATGATCGGGATGATACTCAGTGTTGCCGTAAATATTATGCTGGATGCGCTGGTGATCTTCGTTTTTCATTGGGGTGTAATGGGTGTTGCAACGGCTACGGTTGTGTCCAATTTGGCCGCAAGTGTATTCTATGCCTGCTATATCAAGTACAAGAGCGGGTTCCTGACCATCTCTCTGAAGTGGTTCAAAATGACCGGGGAAATCCTGCGCAATGTGTTCAAAATCGGCGTGCCC
>JAEWAA010000674.1 GCA_023391955.1 Bacillota bacterium
GCACTACCCCCAATGGAAGCACATTGGGGCGGATCAGCACCGTCAAAGCCAGCATCGCCCCCGCCAGAATATGGTCGGTCCGCCGGTTTTCTTGAATGATCCGCACCTGCAGGAATAGCAGCACAGAGAACGACGAAAGAAAGATGACTTCCGTCAAAATAAGCGAGGAGGACCAGACGTAGGAGGGATAAACGGCGGCAAAAAGCGCTGCAAGCAGTCCCGCCCCCGGAGTGAACAGTCTGCTGCCTGTGCGGAATATAAACCAGATGGCAACAAGCCCAATAAAGCATTGAACCTCCCTTACCAGCATCAGGGTGGCCTCTGGCTGCTCATACCCGAACATACGGAGCATCATCGCAAGAAATGCAGGAAACCCCGGCGTCACCAAGGTATTGGGTACCGTATCCCGATAGGCATAAACGCCTATCTCCAACCATTGCAGAGCCATCTTGGTGTAATTCAGCTGATCCCACTCCAACGGCTCCAATTGACCATTCCACAGAAAATGCAGACGCAAATACAAGGCCAGTCCTAAAACGGGAATCATCAAAATCTCCGGAATGCGGCGGGAATTGGCTAACAGCTTCATGCGATATGCTCCTTTCCGGTTCGGGTTCATGCAGGGAGTCCCATCCTTACCACTATTCCCGCGGCCTGGAAGGGTTAAACCCGTGTGAAAGAATACAAGCCAGCACAAAAACACCCCCGCCTCTCTGCGCAGGCTCGAAACCTGTGCAAAGGGAACAAGGGTGTAAATGGTTGACTGTTGGCCGTGATTAAAAAAGCGGCCTGTTGCCGTATAGCATTTTCCGTTCATCGGCCAGCTTCCGCAGCTTCGCCTGGTAAGCAGCTGTTTCCGAGGGCTCCATGGGTACGCCGATAAACTGGCACACCCGCTCCTCCTCAAAATGCTCCGAATCTATGTAGACGGCCTCCGGCTGTTCATCCTCCGGGTTAAACAATATCCTGATCTCCCAAGCGCCTCTCACCCGCGCCTGCTCGTACCAGTTATAACGAAGGGCCAATCGGCAGGTATAATATCTGTCCTTAAACAGTATACCCTCCGGTGTGATCTGTGCTGTTGCCGCCTTCAATTGCTCCTGCTTCCCGTTCCCGCTCATTCTGCTTGCGCACTCCTTCTTCTTTCGGCCTCCTGCCGGATAAGCCGTATCCTTCACAACCATGCTTATCCATTCTAGCAGGAGGAGGGCATTGCAGTCAGTGGGAATTGGTGGGAAAGCCCCACAGAACCGTTCCGTTCTCCCGATCCAGAACCTGGTAGCCGTCCCCATTTTCCCGGAAAACCGGAGGTGTGCTCCATAAGGTTTGTCCTTCCCCTTCGTCCGGCACACCCAGAACCGCAGCTGCCAACCAATGCTCTCCCTTAGGAAAGGTTCCGTGCAGGGTAGGCAGCACTGTACGGGGATACATCAGGTTGGTATTGGCTTCACAGGGAATGATCTCCGCTGTACGCGCTGCCCGGAGATCCACAATACCGCTGACTCCCCAATGGAAGGAAGCCAAAGCATCATGGACACCGGTGTTCAGCTTCCCGCCGGCTTCCTGTGGAACACGGTCCTCCCACCGGATGGCAAAACCTCCCTCCGCACCGGTCAGATCGCGGCCATTCACCAGCCGGTGTACGCGGATATGCCAGCTGCCTGCGGGAATCAGCCAGGTTTCCACCGTCACATCAGCCCACGGCTTCCAGCGGGAGTAGATCCATTTGTCCTCCACGTTAACTTCCTCGCATCTTTGCCGGACCTTATACCAGTCATCCCCCTCGCTTAACGCAAGCATAGAGTCATATGCGCCTTGGCCTAAACCAATATGCCCCTTGGGCACGCTGAAGGCAAAAGCGTTGGAATAAGCGAACTTGGCGTATTTGGCAGTGGTATGAGCAGGCTGGAATCCGGCGTATTGGCCTGAGGTCAGAGCCGTCACATGATTGCCGGTGTGGCTGACCAGCATCCGGGCATGCTTCTGCACAGACAGGGGCGCAAGGGCAGGAAGCGGCTTTTCTTCCGCCTGCCATAAGGGATGCTCTTCCCCCAGAGCCAGCGGCAAAAATGCCTTAAAGGCCCAATACGGGGACCCCGGTGCGTTATAACCCTCAGCCATAATGAGATTAGGGTAAGCATACCCGATGGACAGCACGCCGTCCGGTGTAAAGATTGGCTGTTGGAACCACCAGCGCAGATTGCGCAGCAGAAGCCCCTTCACAACGCCCCAATCCAGCACGTCCACCCCGGCGTAAGCCAAAGCGCCCCAGAAGCCCGCTTGTGCGAAGCGGTAGGTCAGACTGCGCCCGTACGCCAAGGCGGACCCGTCCTCTGCGAACCAATAGATGAAGTCCCGGGCAAACTGTGCAGCCCTGTCCTTGTAGACTTGGCAGCGCTCCGGGTCTTCCTTTTCCATCATGCCGGCATAGATCAAGCCATAAAAATGCATAGCGAACGGAACATAATAATCCCGTTGATCCGTCGCCCCGTCGGAGTACCAGCCATCCCCCAAATAAAAGGTATCCAGAAGCTCAAGCGCCGCGTCCACGGACTCCTGGCTGTATTCGCCTCCCGCCCGTTTCAGGCCGAGATTCGCCAACACAATGAAGAACCGCCAGTTGTTCGGCGGCAGATCAAACCGGTTGATCTGGAGGAGCCAATGGGTGAGGTTGTCCCGTTCCTTCTCTGTCAGCGGTCCCCAAATCCGGTCCGGACACAGGCATAAGGCCAGACCGATGGCCGCCATCTCCACAAAACGCTGGTCCACATGGCCGGTATCTCCCCAGTATTCCTCATGCTCCGGGTCGGTGCCATGACGGATGCCTTCCACATATGTATCCCAGAGATCGGATTCCCCGCCGCCTGCTGCCAGAGGCACAAGCCCCCATAACGGACGGGCAAACGCCTCCATCTGGGCGGTCCGTTCTTCATAGACCGCTCCCGTATTGCCGAGCCGGAGCAAGGCTCCGCCCTTGCTGTAATAGGGCTTCAGCGGCTCCGTCAGCTGCCGGACCGCCTCCTGTACGTCCGCTCGGGTTCGGAGCGGATTCTTCGTGATGGGCAGATCGTACTTGATCATGGATTTGCTATGCTCCTTCTTGCGCGCCCCCTCCGGGCTGTCCGCGGCGCTCATACAAAAGGCAGCCCTTTCGGGCTGCCCCTTGCAACTTACGCGCTTATGTTTTCCAGCCACTGGGCTTTGGTTTGCGGCTCCTTGCCTTCCTTCTCACAATCCTTCACATACATCTGGTACAAGGTGTCCATGTAATCCTCCGGCAGCTCTACGGGAATATCGCAGGCAATGCCGTCTCCGCAACAATTATGGGTTTTCATACATATACGCCTCCTTGGATACCTCTATTTTACCCCATTCCATACAATCCTGCATCATCTGAAGCAATTGTGAACATAATGTCACATCTTCGGTAAAATCCAAAGGAAAAAGGGTGACTTCAATCCTCCCGGCCACTCATGATATAATGGGATCAGAAATGGAGTTGAACCCTCATGACCGATTTGTTGGACCCGCGGGTCGATTTTGTGTTCAAACGAATATTCGGCAGCGAAAGCAACAAGGACGTGCTGTTGGCATTTCTCAATCGGACCTTTATGGAAGCTGGCGAACCGCCGCTAACCGATATCACATTGGTAAACACACATACAGACAAGGACAGTCCGGAGGACAAACAAGCGATTCTGGATATTAAAGCGGAAACGGCTCAAGGCAAACGAATTAATATCGAAATGCAGATGGGCAATCCCTATAATATGGAAAAGCGGATGCTGTTCTATTGGAGCGCCATGTATTATCATCAGCTAAAGGAAGGCAAAAATTATAATTTGCTCAAAAAGTGCGTGGCCATTAACATTCTCAATTACTCCTTCCTGCCTAATGAGCGCATTCACAATATCTTTCATCTGCAAGAAGACCATACAGGCATTCCGCTGAATGATGACTTAGAGATTCACACGATGGAATTAGGGAAGCTGGATGAATACCCCCATCCGTTGGAGGAAGGAGGACTAATCAACTGGTTGCTGTTTATAAAAGGAGTAGACAGATCAAGCTGGGAGGTGCTGGCGATGAATGAGCCGATGCTGAAAAAAGCCATGAACACATTAGAGTTTCTGAGTCAGGATGCCTCTACCCGTGAAGCTTATGAAGCCCGAATGAAGGCACTGCGCGATGAAGTCTCCAAGCTGGAAGGGGCCAAGGCTGAAGGCAAGGCTGAAGGATTAAGTGAAGGAAAAGTGCAGACAGCTTTGAACATGCTTAATATGGGATTTGAAGTTGTTATTATTGCCAAAGCTACAGGATTATCCGAAGAAGAAGTCCGTTCTCTGCGGCCTATACATTGAAGCAGAACATGAAGAAGCTCTCTCGTCCCGACAGGATGAGAGAGCTTCTTCCGTGCTGATGTAGCCTGAAACCCTTTCCAAAAACGGTTGACAGCCTTAGGGAGACTTGGTAAAATTCAATTACAGTAACCGTGCATATGACTTGCTAGCTCAGCTGGGAGAGCACCATCTTGACAGGGTGGGGGTCAGTGGTTCGAGCCCACTGCAGGTCACTACGTGAAACCCTTGTGAACCAAGGGTTTTTTGCTTTTATGGAGAATCAAAAGTTGTATTCAGGCCGTTATTCCCCATCCGTGGCTGCAATAATCGCAATAGCGGAAACTCATTTCCGCTATCGAAGCAGTTAGCCCTTTACAACAAGCCGAAAAGGAGGATTAACGGAAACGGGCTTCCGTTAATCCCCTCACACAGGCGAAAAACACTATAATAGCGGAAAACCGCTTCCGCTAACAAACCCCACCTGCCGCCTTACCCTACCGGCTACACAGCGCTTTCCACCGTCCGGCACCCTCCCAACAAAAACCTAAGCTACTTCCCGTGCCCTTCCAGCCACTGCCGCGTGAGGCGGATCGCCTCCAGGAAGGCTTCCGTGTCCCCCTCATAGGGATGCACCGTGTTGAACCGGTGATCCCCGCCGGGAACCATCAGCCATTCCAGCTCCGGCTGCGCCTCCTTCAACCGGGCCGATCCGGCCAGCAGATGTTTGCCGTCCCGTTCACCCTGGATCAGCACCGCAGGGACGGGAAGATTGCCGATCCGGCTAACCAGATCGAACCGCTCCGCTTTGGCCTCCAGATCCTCCAGAATGACCCGATCCAGAGGCATCTGCTGCTTGGTCCGGGCATTCACCGTGAACGCCCGTCCCTCCTCCCGCATCATCCGTTTCTCTTCTTCCGAATAGAGGTCGAAGCTGGCAATTCCATTCCAGCTGATAATCCCTTCTACCAGCTCAGGATGGTCGAGCCCGAATAACAGGACTGCACCCCCGCCTTTACTGTGGCCCAGCAAAAACACTCGCTCCATCTCAGGCTGGCTTCCGTCTTCAGTAGGCAGCACACCCCCTCTGACAGCCTCCACCAAAGCAAGCAGATCCTGCTGCTCCAGCGAACAGGTATTACGGGCGAATTTCTCCAGCTCCGTAAACTCCGTCAGTTCTTCACCCACACCGTTGTGGCTGAAGTTAAACACAATCACATCGTAGTCTTGCGACAGCAGTTCCCCGATCCGGGGGAACATCCCGTAATTTTTGAAGCCCTTGTAGCCGTGGGCAACCAGAACAGTCCCCCGGGAAGCAGCACCGGAGGGACGGTACCAATCCGCCCGGATAATCCGGTCTACGGATGGCCTTAATTGAAAGGACGTGAAATAAGGCACTGGCAATACCTCCATGTTCGAAACCTGTTTATACCGGTTTTACCACATCCGGCGCCTTCCTGCAATTTTCCAGTCTGAATTGGACAAGCCGTCCGCGGATAATTTAGTTGGCAACAAAATTCCCCATTGATTATTTAATGGAAAATGTTCACAATAGGGAATATATGTTCCTCTTCATTTCCAGTATAAGGAGTTTGCCCATGAACAAACAAAACAGGGTTATTCCCAATAATCTTTTTATCCTGAAGCTGGTTTTCCGCATCTGTCCAGGCCGGATCGCTGCCGAATTCCTCCTGAAGGCCATCGGTTACACCGCATGGGTATTTTACAGTATTGTGCTGGTCAAATATGTCCTCCATGCTATCGAAACCGGGCAAAGCTTCGGTCAAATAGCCCTCTTCATTACTGGAAGTGCCTTGTTCTTCGGGGCCTGCAACTGGTTTGAGCAATGGGCGGAAACCAGCTATAAGCCGAAAACGGACGCCCTTCTTTTTGAGAAGCTGAACGGGCAGCTTTATGACAAGGCGGCGCAGGTGGAGCTGGCTTGCTACGAGGATGCGGAGTTTTACAACCGCTATACCATGGCCGTCAAGGAGACGGAAACCCGGGTTTCCTCCGTGCTGGAGACAACTGCGGATACGGTCTGCGCCGTTTTGGCCGGCATCGGGGTGATGGTCAACATGTATATGATCGACCATTGGGTCATTCTTTTTGTCCTCTCCCCGTTTGTGGGCAAATTCCTGTTCGGCAACATGCATAACCGTCTGCTTTATGCACGGGACCAGGAAAGCGTTTCCCAGCGGCGGAAGCTGGATTACGTGAACCGTGTGGTTTACCTGCAGGATTATGCCAAGGAAATCCGGATGTCAGGCATTTTCCGCGTGCTGAAGCAAACTTATGAAGAGGGATATTCCGGCCTCAATACGGTTGTCAGGCGGTTTGCCCCGCGTGTGGCCGGCGTCCACTTCTGGCAGAATATCTTCACGTTCCTGGTGATCTTCCAGGGGGTGCTCCTGTACAGCCTCTACCGGACCATGGTGTCCCGCACCTTGGAGGTCAGCGAATTTGCGGTATTGACCAGCGCCATGGTCAGCGCAAGCTGGATTCTCATCGGACTGTCGGAAAGCTTGATTAAGGTGTTCCAGAACAGCCTGTATATCGAAAATTTGCGGGGATTCCTCTCCTACGAAATCAGCATGAAGGATAATCCGGAAGCGCCTGCTCCCGCAAAGCCGGTTCAATCCTTGGAGCTCCATCACGTCAGCTTCACTTATCCCGGCGCAAGCGCCCCCGTGCTCCGTGACATCAGTATCCGCATAGAGGGCAGTGAGAAGATCGCTCTGGTGGGCCACAACGGCGCAGGCAAAACCACACTGGTCAAGCTGCTGATGCGTTTGTGTGATCCCACTCACGGTCAGCTTCTTCTGAACGGGACAGATATCAGGGATTACCGTTTGAGCCCCTACCGCGCCTTGTTCGGGACGGCCTTTCAGGACTTCAGAATTTTTGCGATGACGGTGGCCGAAAATGTGCTGATGCGCCAGCCTGTAACGGCTGCGGACTACCACTGCGTGCGGGATGCGCTTCTGAAGAGCGGCGTCTACGACAAAGTGGCATCTCTGCCGAAGGGGATGGACACCGTGCTGACCCGGGAGTTTGACGAAGACGGTGCCGTTCTCTCCGGCGGGGAATACCAGAAAATCGCGGTGGCCAGAGCCTTTGCCAAGGAGTTCGATATGGCGGTATTCGATGAACCCTCCAGCGCCCTGGACCCGGTAGCGGAATACGGGATTTACCAAAGTATGCTGGCAGCCTGTCAAGGCAAACCGGTGTTTTTTATCTCCCACCGCTTGTCTATGGCAACGTTAGCCGACCGGATTTATATGCTGGAGAACGGCACTGTCATCGAAACCGGCACCCATGACCAGCTGATGGCATTAAACGGGAAATACGCGGACATGTTCCGCAAGCAGGCTGAGAAATATGCGGAGGAGGTGGGAGCATGAAGCAGAAGCCGGGACATGTGGTCTCCAATCACCTGTATATGCTGCGGCTGGCCTTCCGGCATACCCCGGGGTATGTCATCAATATTTGCCTGTTGGCTATTTATTCCTCTGTGGAGGTATTCTTCGAATTTGCTTATTCCACCAAGTACATGATCGACTTGATCCAATACAACGGGGAATTTTCCGACGCCTTGCGCTATATGGCTTTTATTTCGGCAGCCATTGTGGTGAAGCTGGGATGGGTGGCGGTGAATGACGCTTATTTCGTCCCCCTGGCTAAGGAGAAGCTGTACCGGGCAATGCAGCTGGAGCTGTTCGGGAAAGCGGCTGCTATGGACCTGGCCTGTTATGACCAGCCTCAGTTCTACAATGATTTTGTGGTCAGCGTAGGGGAAGTCAAAAAACGGATGGACGATTCCCTGGAGATTGTCCGTCAGCTGTGTGGAAGAGGTGCCACCATCGCCGCGGCAGGGACCTTTTTCCTGGTGCTGGACCGTGGGGGACTGCTGTTTATTGCCGCCAGTCTGGCAATCACGTTATCCGTGAATGCCGTTTTGGCCAAGCTGAACTTTAAGATGGAGCTGGAGCTGAAGCCCCTGGAACGGAAGCGGGCTTATATCAGCCGGATCTTCTACCTGGCAGGTTACGCCAAGGAAATCCGGCTGCATCCCGTTACCGGCAAGCTCAAATCCGATCTGCATCAAGCCACCCAAGGCATGCAGCGGACCATCCAGGCAGACTCGCGCAAACGGATTATTCTCGGCTTTATCGGCAGCTTCGGAGCCCATAGCCTGCTTTTGGACGCCCTGTACCTGATTTATCTGCTGTACCGGACCTTGGTCCTTCAGGCACTGAGCTACGGAAGCATGCTCTCCTTGTTTAACTCGGCCGGGTCGCTGAAGAACAGTCTGCGGGATATTGCCGCGCTCCTTCCCCGTGCCCAGCAGAACAGCCTCTACATTGACAAGATCCGGGCGTTTGCGGATTATGCTCCGGCTATCGGCAGCAATGCAGATGCCCTTCCGGTTCCAGATCATCCTAAGGTATTAGAGCTCCGCGACGTTTCATTTGCATACGATGAAAGCACCGGCCCGATTCTGAAGGACATTAACCTGACCATCCGCCAAGGAGAGAAAATCGCCTTCGTCGGTTACAATGGTGCCGGCAAAACCACCTTGACCAAGCTGTTTATGCGGCTATATGATGTTTCCGAAGGGGCGATTCTGCTGGATGGGATCAATATCCGGGAGTATGAGCTTGCTTCGTACCGAAGCTGCTTCGGCAGCGTCTTCCAGGATTACCGCTTGTATGCCGCCAGCATTGCGGATAATGTAATGATGGACAGGACGGACGAAATGACCCTTCCGGTAGTCAGTGAGGCTCTTGGCCGAAGCGGACTGTTGGACCGGGTGAACCGGATGGATCAAGGGGCCGGCACGATGGTGACCCGGGAATTCAGCGCCTCAGGCACCGAGCTGTCCGGAGGCGAAGCGCAGAAGCTGGCCATCGCCCGTGTATTCGCCCGACCGTATCCCTTCATTATTCTCGATGAACCCTCCAGTGCTTTGGATCCTATAAGCGAGTACCAGTTTAACCAGACTGTCCTGGAGGCGTCACGGAACAAAACGGTCATTTTCATTTCCCACCGTCTGTCCAGCACCCGGATGGCCGACCGGATCTTCATGCTGGAGCACGGCCGGATCATTGAACAAGGCACCCACGACCAACTGATGGCCCAAAACGGCAAATACGCAGAAATGTTCCACATGCAGACCCATATGTATCAAGCCACACCTGCCTGACTGCTTCCAATCATAAGAAAAGGCTGGTATTTCACTAAAGCATGGGGAGGTGAGGACTTTGGCGCTGCACTATTTGGAATGCGGAAATAAGGATGCTTCCCTCCTGATGATGTTTATACACGGCGGTGGAGTGAGCGGCTGGATGTGGGATCAGCAGATCCGGTATTTCGCCCATTATCATTGCATCGTCCCGGATTTGCCCGGGCATGGGCGAAGCAAGGACGGCGAATTTTCCATCCGAGGCAGTGCAGAGGCATTATTAAGGCTGCTCGATGAAAAAGCGGCGGGGAAAAAAGTGTTGGTGACCGGCTTTTCCTTAGGCTCGCAAATCCTCATTCAAATGCTGAGCTTAAAACCTGATGCCATTGATTTTGCCATCATAAACAGTGCCCTGACCAGACCCCTCCCATCCGCCAAATACTGGATTCGTCAGGCCATTCAACTCTCCTATCCGCTGATTAAATACAGATGGTTTTCCAAGCTTCAAGCAAGGTCACTATACATAAACGGGGAAAACTTCGAAGCGTATTATGAGGAAAGCCGCCAGGTGCAAGCCAACACTCTGGTCCGTGTACTCAATGAAAATATGTCATTTGAAATACCCGGGGACTTTAGAATGGCAACAGGCAAGATATTGGTTACAGTAGGCGAAAAGGAAAAAGCCATAATGAAAAAATCTGCAAGAGATATTGTAGAAGCGAACCGGGCTTGTACCGGCGTCCTTTTGCCCAAAATCGGACATGGCGCTCCTCTGGCCAAACCCGGACTCTTTAATGAAATGGTGGACAACTGGATACATGGGCGGGAGCTTCCGGAGATATGCCTGAAGCTGAATTGACAAAACAAAAAGGACTCCATCACCGAGTCCTTCCTCTCCCTGCCTATTTATGTCATACCTACTTATGCGAAATATGATTTAGCGCCTGCAGAAACAGTCCTTCCACGTGCTGGTCGTCAATGGAATAATACATCATTTTGCCTTCCTTGCGGCGTTTGACAATGCGCAGATTGCGCAGCACCCGCAGCTGGTGGGATACGGCGGACTGCTGCATCCCCAGCACCTCGCACATATCGCAGACACAAAGCTCCCGGTTCAACAGAGAGTGGATAATCCGCAGACGGGTTTGGTCGGCCAGCGCCTTGAACAGCTCCGCCAGATCATTCACCCGGTCAAGCTCCACCGCCTCCCGCTTCACCTGCTCCACTACATCGGCATGGGCACAGTCCGTATCGCAGCGGTCGGTACCATCCGTATTGTCCATCCGTCCGTTGGTCTCTTCCTCTTCCATACTTGCTATTTCTGTCATACCCCGTCCCCCTGCCTGACTAATCGGTCATGCCTCTATTGTATCGGACGCCATAGCATTTGTCACTTTCTCACCAGCCAGACATTTCCTTGGTATAAGTAAGGAGTGATGGAGCACACTTCTATAAAAAAGCGTTCTTACAGGGAGTGTATCCAACGTGAAGAGCAAGCTGCTGCTCCTCCTAGCCGGTTTATGGCTCATGCTTCTGCCTGGAAACATGATCGAAGCGGATCCCCTTCCCGCCGGAGCGGATGACCGGATTGAGCTGTCCCTGCGCTCCTCCTCTCTTGCGGAGTACAAAACCACATTGTCCATTTCTTCACCGAAGTGGAAAAAATGGCTGAGGTCTTTGGAGCAGGCGGAGAACCTGCCCCAACCGGCACCGGCTTACTTCGTTTTGGAGCTGGCTGCGCCTATAACCAACGGCACCCGGCAGCTTTACCGGGTATACAGTGTTGAATCCGGAGCTTACCTGCTTCAGCTGGACACCCGGACAGTTTACCGGGCACCGGAGGAGATGAAGACGGATATAGACAGACTCCGGCAGGAACTGGCTGCCCGCCACTTCGGTAAACCATTACTTTGGAGCGAGGTGGATAAGTTGATGCCTAAAGGCACTGTCCTCTCCATTACCGATCTGGAAACCGGACTCACTTTCCGGGGACAGCGCAGGGCCGGCTCCGCCCATATGGATGTGCAGCCTCTGACGAAGGAGGACACCGCCATTATGAAAACCATCTACGGAGGCCAGTGGAGCTGGCAGCGGAAAGCGGTGCTGGTGAAAACCCCAAGCGGTGTGGTTGGCGCTTCCATGCACGGAATGCCCCACGGCGGGGATGGAATTCCCGGCAATAATTTCAACGGCCATTTCTGCATCCACTTCGCAGGCTCCATTACCCATGGCTCCGCCCATTCCGATCCGGCTCATCAGGTCATGGCCCAGAAAGCGGCAGGACAGCTGGAGGCTTATCATAAAATCCTCAGTCCGCTGGACACTGTAAAGCTGTTTTTGGTGGCCGTCAACCAGAAGGACCGCCATCTGGTGGAGCTGCTGCTGAATACCGGTGCTGAGACAGGCCTGGCCGCGGAATGGCTGGATGATCATATCCTCAATGCCCGTCCCATCGCGGAGCCTCCTGCTCCATTCCGCATCCCCGGAGATGCGCTGGAAGCCCAATTTAAGACACGGGTGGGCATTTCCCGGAAAGGCGCGCGCCCACAGGGCATATGGTTCCGGTGGAGCCTGTCCCGGACAACCCCCACAGGAGCATGGTTTATTACGGACATCCAGCCAGAGGCCGTCATCCGCGGCTATTGATTTTCCTTTGAGATGCTTCCCAGAAACTGTCATTCCCTGTAGAATAGACTCATGATCGGCTTTCAGCCAGAAAAGAGGTTATGAGTCTTGGATATGAACAGTTTTAGTGGCGATCCCGGCTTTTCCAGCGGGCCCCCGGCCATTTTTATGATTTTTTTCGTAGGCATTGCCGCGGTGATCATCGGGTTTATTGTGTTTAGTGTGGGCAAGGGGGTGGGAACCTGGTCCCAGAACAACGCATCGCCCATCCTGACACGTCCGGCCTGGATCGTGGCCAAACGGACGAAGGTTTGGGGAGGGTCCGGGGATAGCTCTGCTTCCACCGACTATTTTGTTACCTTCCAGTTTGAGGATAATAGCCGGGAGGAATTCGAGATCAAGGATGCCCAATTCGGCTTAATGGCGGAAGGAGACCAAGGGGAGCTGGAGAGTCAGGGCACCCGGTTTCTCGACTTCCGGCGCAGAATCTGAAGCCACCGCCAGAGCACTGGCCGGCAGC
>JAEWAA010000675.1 GCA_023391955.1 Bacillota bacterium
CCTCTGTTTGATCTGATCGAGCGGATGATCCACAAGGGGCGTGTTACCGCACAGGCCATGTACGGCTGCCGGGGGTTTGTGGCGCATCATAATTCGGACATTTGGGCGGACACAGCTCCCCAGGATATTTACGGTCCGGCCACCCAGTGGGTTATGGGCGGAGCATGGCTGACGCTCCATGCCTGGGAGCATTACCGCTTTAATCCCAATGAAGCAACCCTTAAACGGGCTTATGCGCTTATGAAGGAAGCGGCCCTGTTCTTTACCGATTTTCTGGTGGAAAGTCCGGAGGGTTTCCTGGTGACGGCTCCGTCCGTTTCCCCGGAAAACCGCTACAGACTGCCCAACGGTGAAGCGGGGACCCTTTGTTACGGGCCGTCCATGGATACCCAGATTATTACGGAGCTGCTAGATGCTTGTGTGGAAGCTGCCGGGGTCCTGGGCACGGACGGGGAACTGCGTGAAGAATGGCAGTCCATCCGTTCCCGGCTGCCGGCGATGAAAATCGGCCAGCACGGCCAGCTCCAGGAGTGGCTGGTGGACTATGAGGAAATGGACCCGGGCCACCGCCACATCTCCCATCTGTTCGCCCTGCACCCCGGCTCCACCATCAGCCCGGGACAAACTCCGGAATTGGCGGAGGCTGCCAGGGTAACCCTGCAGAACCGCCTGGCCAACGGGGGAGGCCATACCGGCTGGAGCCGGGCGTGGATCATCAACTTCTGGGCCCGTCTGCTGGATGGGGAGCAAGCCTATTCCCATACCAAGGAGCTGCTCAAAAAATCTACCCTGCCCAATCTGTTCGATAACCATCCTCCCTTCCAGATCGACGGCAACTTCGGTGCTGTAGCAGGCATTGCCGAGATGCTGGTGCAAAGCCATCTGGACTATATTCAGCTGCTGCCTGCGCTGCCGTCCCAGTGGCCTGCCGGAGCTGCCACAGGCCTGCGGGCCAGAGGCGGGTTTACCGTGGACCTCCAATGGGAGGAGCATAAGCTGACGAAAGCGGCAATCACCTCCGTGAACGGTACCAAGCTCCGGCTCTATGCCGAAGGCAAGCTGCGGGTTACCCGCGCCGACGGCACAGAGGCAGCGGTCCGGCAGGAAGGCAGTCTGCTGGAGTGGCCCACCGCTCCAGGTGAAACTTACCTGATCCAACCATAATCGGCGCCGCGGCGCATTGTAATCCGGTCCCTATCGTCAACCCCGTCTATCTGTGATAGAATGGGGTTGACTTTTTTTGTTACCGATAACAATTCCTTGCGCAGCAAGGCTTATAACTTCTGCATATATAAATTCTGCACATAAAGATTGGAAATTGAAGCGCTTCCGCAGATGGTGTAACATTCGTTTTGCGGCTCACAACCGATATGCGGGAGGGGGGAAGATCAATATGGCAGAAACGGAATTCGCAATTCAAACAAGACGGCAGGGAGGGAAAGCAAACTTAGCGGGGTACTTCGCAATGCTGCGCAAGGACTTCCGCAAAAACAAGTACATCTATTTTTTAGGCTCGTTTGGAATCGCTTACTTTATCATTTTCAGCTACATTCCCATGTATGGCGTCATCATTGCATTCAAGAATTATTCCCCCGTTAAGGGAATTATGGGGAGCCCATGGATCGGCTTTCATCACTTTGTGGATTTTTTCCAAAGCTTTTATTTTTTGCGGCTGATCCGGAATACGCTGCTGATCAATGTGTATGAATTGATTTTCGCGTTTCCGGCGCCCATTATTCTGGCCTTGCTGCTAAATGAGGTGCGCAGCTCCTACTTCAAACGTGTGGTGCAGACCATTACCTATTTGCCCCACTTTGTTTCCGTGGTGGTCATCAGCGGCATGATCGTGGATTTCTCCCGGAAGGCCGGACTCTTCAACAAAATCCTCGGCTTCTTCGGGGTGGAGGCGCAGAATCTGCTGCTGGACCCGTCGCTCTTCCGGACCATTTTCATCGGATCAGGCATCTGGCAGGGTGTAGGCTGGGGCTCCATTATCTACCTGGCAGCACTGACGGCCATTGATACCCAGCTGTACGATGCCGCTACCGTGGACGGCGCCAACCGCTGGAAGCAGATGCTCCATGTTACGCTGCCCGGCATTATGCCCACCATTGTGATCCTGCTGATTCTCCGCATCGGCGGCATGATGAATGTAGGCTTCGAGAAGGTTATACTGCTGTACAATTCCCAGACCTACGAAACTGCCGATGTGATCTCCAGCTTCGTCTACCGGCGGGGGATATTGGAGGCCAATTACAGCTACAGCACGGCCGTGAATCTGTTTAATTCGGTTGTGAACTTCCTGCTGCTGGTCCTGGCCAACAAGATCAGCCGGAAAGTGAACGAAACCAGCCTATGGTAAGAGGTGAGCGCTATGATTAAACGCAGTTTGGGCGATAAAATCTTTGATATATTCAATGTGCTGCTGCTTTGCACCCTGATGCTGGTTACACTGTATCCGTTCCTCTACGTGATCTTCGCCTCCTTGAGCGTACCGTCAGAGCTGGTGAAGCACAGCGGAATTCTTTGGAAGCCCCAGGGCTTCTTCACCGAGGGCTACAGGCTGGTGCTGAAGAACCCCATGATCATCATCGGGTACAAAAATACCCTGTTTTATGTGGTGGCAGGCACCATTCTGAATGTGCTGTTTACGGCGCTGTTCGCTTTTGTCCTGTCCAGGCGGGATTTGTATTGGAAAAAATACATGATGATGATGGTTGTGGTGACCATGTTCTTCAGCGGCGGCATGATTCCCGGTTATATTCTCGTGAAAAACCTGGGGATGCTGGACACCCGCTGGGCCTTGATCGTCCCTGGTCTGATCGCCACCTGGAACCTGATCATTATGAGGACGTCCTTCCAGTCCATTCCTTATGAGCTGGAGGAGGCCGCCAAGATTGACGGCGCTTCGGACTTCCGGGTGTTCTTCCAGATCATTCTGCCCTTGTCGGTTCCGCTGCTGGCGGTGATGGTGCTGTTCTACGGGGTGGGACACTGGAATTCCTGGACGGGCGCATTGATTTATCTGCGGGACCGGGAGCTCTTTCCCCTGCAGCTGGTGCTCAGGGAAATCCTCATTGAGAACAGCACCGGCGATACCACCAACCTGTCCACCACCACAGGTGATCCGTTCCTGGGGGAAGTGGTGAAATACGCCACCATCATTGTGGCAACAGTTCCGATTCTGGTGCTGTATCCGTTTATCCAGAAGTATTTTACCCAGGGTGTCATGATCGGGGCATTGAAGGGATAAGAAGTGGTATCCAATAACGATAACGGGGGGATTTCTATGAATAAAAAGGGTTATGCAATCAGCTCGCTGTCCGTTCTGCTGGCGGCAACGGCATTGGCGGGATGCGGCAATGAGGATTCGTCCGGCGATTCCCAGAGCCCGGAGGCAACCAAGGGCGCTCCCAAGGAGATCAGCTTCCTCTGGAATGGCAAGTTCTCCAGCAAGATCCCGGAGCTGAAGGGCTACGGCGATGTGGAGGCCTACAAGGAAATCCAGAAGCGGACCAACATCAACCTGAAGATTCAGGACAACGATACGGCCAACCTGTCCCAATTCAATATTATGCTGGCCTCCGGCACCTACCCGGATATTATCTATGTGCCCGGCAGCTATCCCGGGGGTATTGCCAAGCTGGTGGAGGACGGGGTGGCCATCCGGTTAAACGAGCTCATCGATAAGTACGCCCCCAATTACAAGAAGCTGCTGGATGAAAATCCGCAAATCAAAAAGCAGGTGATGCTGGATGACGGCACCATCGCCAAGTTCCCCCAGGTGAACCTGGATCTCCGCCGGAATGCCTGGAGCGGCACCATGATCCGCCAGGACTGGTTGGATAAGGTGGGCTTGAAGACCCCAACCACTATTGATGAGTGGTATACCGCGCTGAAGGCCTTTAAGAACACGGATTTGAACGGCAACGGCAAGCTGGATGAAATTCCTTTGGGAGACCAGAACAGCTTCGGAAGCATTGCTTCCTTCAGTACGGCGTACGGACTGCTTACCTCCTTCCAGATCAATCCGAATACCGGCAAAGCCGCTTACGGCCCTTATGAGCCGGCATTTAAGGATTTCCTCACCACCATGCGGAAGTGGTACCAGGAGGGGCTCATCGACAGCGAGTTCGCCGCTACGGACAAAAAGGGTTTCGAAGCCAAATTCTCCAACAATATGGTGGGCGCTTACGGCGGGACTATCACAGGCATCAATACTTACAAGAACCAGCTGCTGCCCACCGTCCCCAACTTTAAGCTGGTAGGGGTAAATCCTCCTGTCGGACCCGCAGGCAAATCCTACAGCAGCGCCGGGCAGCTGGCCCAGTATGTGCCTCTGGAGGGGGCGGTAGTCAGCTCCCAGGCCAAGGATAAGGAAACGGTGATGAAGATGCTGGACTTCATGATTAGTCCCGAAGGCAGCGATCTGCAGAACTGGGGAATTGAAGGGGTCAGCTACAAGGTGGAGAACGGGAAGAAGAAATTTAC
>JAEWAA010000682.1 GCA_023391955.1 Bacillota bacterium
GCCTTGGGACGCGGCGGTATGCCGCTCAACCGCAGCATTCTGGCCCAGCCTCCCGAAACCATCGGCGGAGGCATTAAGATTACCGAGCAGGGCGAGGTGCTCTCCCAGCGGTACTCTATGAAGGGCATCGCCTACCGGAGCCTGGAGCAGGCCACCTGGGCGCTTCTGACGGCTGCCGTGATGTCCCGCCACCCCCAAAGCGACATTCACGAGTACAAATACGAAACCATCATGAAGCAAATTTCCGACGCCTCCCTGAAGAAGTATCAGGAGCTGGTCTTCGGAGATCCGGACTTTATGGCGTTCTTCCGGGAGTCTACACCCTTGCCTGAGGTGGGTGAGCTGAACATTGGCTCCCGCCCGTCGAAGCGCAAGAACAGCGACCGGTTCGAGGACCTGCGGGCCATTCCCTGGGTTTTCGCCTGGACTCAGAGCCGTTACCTGTTCCCGGCCTGGTATGCGGCGGGAAGCGGCCTGAACAGCTATTACAAGGGCAAGGCCGAGAACATGAAGCAGCTGCAGAAAATGTATGCCAAGTGGTCCTTCTTCCGGACCGCCATCGACAATCTCCAGATGGCCTTGGCCAAGGCGGATCTGAATATCGCCCGGGAGTACGGCAAGATGGTGAAGGACCGGACGATTGCCGACCGGATCTTCCAGGAGATCAGCGACGAGTTCAAGCTGACCTCCGAGCTGATTCTGATGATAACCGGCCAGAAGGAAATCCTTGATAATGTGCCGATTCTACAGGAATCCATCAAGCTCCGCAACCCGTATGTGGATCCCATGAGCTATATGCAGGTACTGCTTCTGACGGAGCTCCGGGATTGCCGTGACCGCGGTGCAGATGACGAGCGGCTGATCCGTGAGGTGCTGCTGACCATCAACGGCATTGCCGCGGGGCTGCGGAATACGGGCTGATGTCATAAACGAGTGTCATAACTAATAGGAAGTTGTAAATCGGGGACCTTAAGGATCATATACCTTATAGGGCCCCGGTTTTGTGTTTGAAGGCGGAGAACGGCGTGAGAGTGAAGGTGGGGGAGTGGAGTTCAGGCAGGAGAGCGCAGATAGAAGAGTGCAGACAGGTGAGTAAAGCGGAAAGAGTAGCAATAAGCGTGCTGACAGAGGTTATCAGTTTTCGTAACGGAACCAGGAGGACCTTAGAACGTAAAAAAAGAGGATTTCCAGCTGTAACGGAACTGAGCGACTCTTACACCGCCAAAAGCATCATTTGCAGGCTGCATTCGCCTTCTAAGAGCTTCTGAGTTCCGTTAAAATTAAGAAGCGGCGGTTTTGGGGGGCTAAGAGTCGCTGAGTTCCGTTAAAATCGGGCGAGGGGCTGTTTCGGCGGCGGCTGTGCGCTTGTGAGTTCCGTTACTGGGCAGCGCAGGTTACATTTTATATGAAGGAGCACGTCAATCGGATGAAAATGATGTTTTCGTATAAATGGGTGGCAATTCTCTGTATCGTAGTTGGGGCGTCCAGCTACGGGCTGCTTTCGCCGGTGATTAAGCTGGCCTTTGCCGGTGGCATCAGTGAGGGAAATGTCACCTCGGTCCAGGTTACCATGGGAGCGCTTATTATGTGGCTGCTGGTTCTGGTGACGCCGGCGGCACGTAAGAGCCCCTTTACCGGCCCGTGGATCAAACAAGGGCTCATCGGCATGTGCAGTTTGTCCCTTACCACTATTTTTTATAATCGAACTTTGTCGGAATTGGACGCTTCTTTGGCAATTGTATTGCTATTTCAGTTTACTTGGATTACCATCGTAATGGAATGTATTGCTGAACGGAAGTGGCCGACCCGTTACCAGGGCGGCGCAATTGCCGTGGTGATGGCCGGCACCATCCTGTCCGTGAACCTGTTGTCGGCGGATTTGTCCCGGTTCAGCGTGAGCGGGATTCTTTTTGGCCTGGCCTCGGGCTTCACCTACAGCCTGTTCTTGTTTTTGGCGGGTCGGGTGGAATCGGACCAGCATCCTTTTTTGAAGTCGGCCTGGATGCTGACTGCCGGACTTATCGTCATCTATCTGTTCTATCCGCCGGTTTTCCTGATTGGCGGCGCCCCTGACACTGGCTCCCTCGTGATGTGGGGTCTGGGTCTGGGCCTCCTGGGACAGGTGATTCCGACAGTGGCGTTTCTCATTGGCATCCCCCGCACGGGAGCATCGCTTGCGGCGATGGCGGGGGCGACGGAGCTGCCGGTTGCACTCATTGGAGCCTATCTGCTTCTGGGCGAGAGCATTACCGGCATTCAATGGCTGGGCATGGGGCTCATTCTGGCAGGGATCGCCCTGTCCGAGCTCAAACATACAGAAGGCGGCGCGAAATTCTTTTCATAACTGGAGAGATAGGAATTTCGGGTATAGCCGGGTGGAGGAGTTTTTGTGAACTACGTAGAGGCGCGGCTGGTGAGACTGGCGCGCAATGGGGACAGACAGGCTTTTGAAGAGCTGGTGGAGATGTATAAAGACAAAATCTATCATCTCGGCTACCGGATGCTGAGCAACTCCATGGAAGCGGAGGACGTAACGCAGGATACTTTCCTGCGGGTCTACATGAATCTGGACCGCTATGACGAAAACCAGAAATTTTCCACCTGGATCTATCGGATTGGCACCAATCTCTGCATCGACCGTCTGCGTAAGCGCAAACCGACTTATTCGCTGGACGCGGAGATGCCCGAGGGGGACGGGACGGACTGGTATTCGCTTCTGAAGAGCGACCAGGACACCCCTGAGGAGGAGATTGTGCTTTCGGAAACGCAGGACCAGATCCGCGGCGCCATCGAAACCCTTCCTGAAAAATATAAATCCGTGGTGATCCTTCGCTATCTCCATGACATGTCCCTTCAAGAAATCGGGGATGTGCTGGGTATGCCCGTCACCACAGTCAAAACCCGGGTTCACCGGGGGCGGGAATTCCTGCGAAAAAAGCTTGAGCCTGAATTCGGAGGCGGCCTTTAAAAATGAAACCAACCCAATCGCCGATACGTATGATACAT
>JAEWAA010000004.1 GCA_023391955.1 Bacillota bacterium
TGATGATCCAGCCGCGATGTCCCGCTTTGGCCAGTGCCGCGGTGAGAGCGCTGCCAACAAAACCTGTGCCGCCTGTGATCAGAATGTTCATGCCGCATCCTGCCTCCCTTTTTGCTGATTTCCGTTAGCGCAGTGCGATTATAGTGTAGTGCCGTTAACGCAGCGCGTTTAGTGTAGAGCGGTACTGGCCCGGTGCCATTCCCGTCCGGGTGCGGAACAGACGGATAAAATAGTTCACATTCTCAATGCCGACCTGAAGGCCGATTTCCGTAACGGAGAAGCCTGTGCTCTCTAGGAGTGATTTGGCTTTTTTGATTTGCAGATCATGGAGATACTGCAGCGGGCTCATGCCCGTATGCTGCTTGAGGCAGCGGGCCAGGTAATCGAAGTGAAAATGCAGCGCCTGCTCCATATGCTTGGCATCGAAGGGCCGGGCCAGATTCTGCTGCAGGTACATGATGACCTGATCGCAGAGCAGCCTGGAGCGGGACGTGGACCTGCTTCGCGCCGAAGCCTGCAATTCGGCCAGCAGCCCGGAGAATTGGGCCTGCAGGGGCAGCGAGCTGGCCGGCGACAAGGTCTGCTCCAGCTCCAGCATCCGCTGCAGGTACGGAAGGATATCGGATTTGTGCCATTCCGCAAACTTGGGTAGATACATGAGCTGGGCGCACGGCGCAAGATCAAAGTCGGTTCGTTGGGAAACGGGCACCGACCAGGGAATCTGGCTGCTGTCCACAGACCGTACAGGCGCCGGGTGAACAAAGTGGATCCAGTAGATTTCGGTGGTATCCTCGCAGGGGCGTTGTCCGCCATGGGTGCGCCCCGGCTCCAGCACCAGCATGGAGCCTTCACGAATATCATATTGCTGACCGTCCTCCCACATGTACAAAGCGCCTTTTACGACAAAAATCATGTCATAAACATGGAAGGACCGCACAAAATGCTGCTGGCCCGGTTTCCAGAAGCCATGGCCGATTAACATTAGCTGGGGTAATGGCGGAATTGCCAGCTCCAGGCACTGCATGGCGGAGGGCCTCCTTTTTTGCTGACGGATCATGCCTTTATTCTAACATAGACGCCGCCGGAACAGGTAGAAACTGTGCTACAAAAAGTCGTTCGTGTTCCTACCCCGCCGGAATGCCTTTGGTTATAGTTAAGCTGTAAAGGCTTCACATCCACATTCATGAAGGAGACGATATCATATGCGGTTCCGGCAGGTTCATCTGGATTTTCACACCTCGGAGGCGATTCAGTCTATCGGAGGGCAATTCAACAAACAGCAGTTTCAGGACATGCTGAAGCTCGGCTGTGTGGACTCCATTACCATATTCTCCAAATGCCATCATGGCTGGGCCTATCACCCCTCGGACGCCAATGAAATACACCCCGCCCTTTCCTTCGATCTGTTGGGAGCCATGATCGAGGCAGCGCATGAAATCGGTGTGAAAACACCCGTTTATCTTTCGGCGGGTCTGGACGAAAAGCTGGCGCGCCGCCACCCCGAGTGGCTGATCCGGGATGTTGAGGACCGGACCAATTGGGTGAAAAGCTTCATGGAGCCGGGTTACCACCAGTTCTGCATGAACTCCCCTTATCTGGACCTGCTGCTGGCCCAAATCCGGGAAGCGCTGTCCCGTTATGATGCAGACGGTTTGTTCCTGGATATTGTCGGGGTGCGGGAATGCTACTGCCATAATTGCCTGGAGAGCATCCGCAATGAAGGCGGGGATCCCCGGGACAAGGCCGCCATGCAAAAGCTTTGGGAGCGGACTTACGCCACCTATACGGCGAGAGTGAAGGAGGCGGTGGAGGCAGTGAAGCCGGGCCTTCCCATCTTCCACAACAGTGGCCACGTCCGGCGGGGCCGGCGTGATCTGGCTGCCATGAACACCCATCTGGAGCTGGAATCCCTGCCTACAGGAGGCTGGGGTTATGACCACTTCCCGCTTTCGGCCCGGTATGTTCAGCCGCTGGGTATTGATTTTCTTGGTATGACCGGCAAATTCCATACTGCCTGGGGGGAGTTCGGCGGGTATAAGCATCCCAATGCCCTGCGCTATGAGGCAGCGCTCAGCATCGCCAACGGCGCCCGCTGCTCCATTGGGGACCAGCTCCATCCGGACGGCCGGATGGACGAAGCAACCTACCGGCTGATCGGCGAGGCGTACCGGGAGGTGGCCGGCAAGGAGGCCTGGTGTATGGATGCCACCAATGTGGCCGATGTGGCCTTGCTCTCTTTGGAGGCGGCAGGTGTCCATCCATTGGCTTCCCGGGAGCCGGGGTCAGATTCGGATGCCGGGGCGGTGCGGATGCTGCTGGAGGGGAAATTCCTGTTTGATGTGATTGACCTGGAGCAGGATATGGCTCCTTACAAGGTGGTGATTCTGCCGGATTATGTGGCGGTGGATGAAGCTTTGCAGCGCAGGTTGGAGCAGTATGTGGGGCAGGGAGGCAAGATTCTGGCCACCGGCTGGTCGGGACTCGCACCGGACGGCAGCCGGTTTGTCCTAGACTTGGGGATAAAGTATGAAGGCTTAAATCCATTCCAGCCGGATTATTTCCGCCCGTCATTTGAGCCGGGCCGTCTGGGGGAGGCTTCGTATATCTTCTATGCCCAAGGACAGCGGATCTCGCTGAACGGGGGTGTGGAGCTTGGCCGCCGGGAGGATCCTTACTTCAACCGGGATGCCGCAGCTTTTTGCTCCCACCAGCACACCCCTACCAGCAATATATACGGAGGTCCGGGAATGGTGGAAAGCGGCAGCGGGATTTATGTGGCGTGGAATGTGTTTGAAGACTATGCGGCCAAGGGCAGCCTGATCTTGAAGGAGATGGTTATTCATGCCTTAAACCGTCTGCTCCCGGAAAAGACGCTGACCACTACGCTTCCGGCTCAGGGCGTTGTGACGCTGCAGGACCAACAAGGGCAGAAACGGCTGGTCAACCACCTGCTGTATGCCTCACCCGTACGCCGGGGCAAGGATATTGAGGTCATCGAGGACATTCTTCCGCTGTATGGGGTGGAGGTGTCCGTTGCCTCTTCCCGTCCGGTGAAAAAGGTGTATCTGGCGCCCCAGATGGAGGAGCTCCCTTTCCTTCAAGAAGCGGGCAAAGTCTCCTATATGGTGCCCCGTTTGGAATGCCACCAAATGGTGGTGCTGGATTACCAATAAGCATCTCGTGAACATCTTCCCGCACGAATGCATAAAGTATGGGGGTTGATTAATAATCATTTTTATATAAAAAGTTTTATTGCTGATCTGGATGGGTATTAAATAGGAGGTCTGCATCCAAGCTCTTATCTTTAGGAAAAGGAGTGAGAACATGCGTAAGCATATACTTGCCCTGACATCGGCTGTGATCGCCAGCGCCCTTTTGCTCAGTGCATGCGGCGAGGAGGAAAGCGAGCCCGTAACGGCTTCGCCGGGGATGTCGGCAGCCGCAGTCAGCCCAACGGCAGTCACCGGAGCAAGCACCAAACCCGGGGTCAGCCCTGCAGCCAGCATGGCAGCCAGCCCTAGTCCCAGCTCCAATGCCACTTCGGGCGAAGTGCCTGAGAACCTGCCGAAGGATTTCCCGCTGCCGGCGGATGCCAAGATTACCACCTCCCATTCGGGTACCACAGACGGCAAAAAAACCGCGCTTCTGGTCTTGACTACGAAAGAAAGCATGGACGCCGTTACAAAGCGCTACAAGGATTATTTCAACGGCAAGCTGGGCCGCGATGCCGTCCAGACCATAGACGAGAAGAATGTGATTATCCAAGGATTTACCCAGGATAACAAACAGAGCTGGTCGATGATCGGTGGCAAGCTCTCATCCCAGGAAGGGGTTATTGAGCTGACCGTCAC
>JAEWAA010000097.1 GCA_023391955.1 Bacillota bacterium
GCCCTTGAGTGTTTGAACGTCGCCTTTGAGGGTGTGAACGTCGCCTTTGAGGGTTTGAACATCGCCTTTGAGGGTTTGAACATCGCCCTTGAGGGTCTGAACGTCGCCCTTGAGGGTCTGAACGTCACCCTTGAGGTCCTTTATATCCGATTTGACCGTTTGCATATCTTCGCCCAGGGTCTGGACGGCCTGCAGGATTTGGAGCAGAATGGGATCATTGGTGGACATTAACGGACAAGCCTCCCTGGTTGATCTGGCAGAACGGACAAACACAAGTTCAATCATATGGTTCCGCAGACGATTGGTACTATTATATCAGGACTGGGGGACATGTACCATTTCAATTTTTTGATAGAAAAGGTATAGAAGCATCTACCCGCCGCCGAATTTTTTCCGGTAGCCGCATTTCCGGCAGAGCTCCTCAACGGCGCGCCTGCCGGAGAAGCCGTCCCGCAGCCTGCGGGCCCGGTCCCCTTCCAGAATCTCCGCAAACGGCTGCTCCCGCACATTGCCCAGAGCAATAACCCCCTCCCCGTCGAGGCAGCAGGGGACCACCGTGCCGTCACAGAGAATAGCTGCGTGAGTGCGCAGCGCATGGCAGAAGCCCTTGCCCTCATCCTCGGTGGCATCCAGGCTGGGCCACTCGAACCGGTAATCCCGGTTCAGATAAATCCGGTCCGCTACCCGCAGGCCTTTGCCCGGCACCGCTGCTTCCAAGGCTTCGGACGGCAGAGCGAAGGTTTCCTCCATGATCTGCGTCAACCGCCGGTTCAGCTCCAGCCCGCCCGGCTCCTCCGTCCGCGGGGCATCCCATAGACGCAGGCTGACATAAATCCCCAGGCCGGCCGCCTCTTGGGCAAAGCGGAGACATTGCCGCAGATAGTCCAGCTGGTATGCCTCGCCCTTTTCCCGGTGCTCTCCCATGCTGTGCAGAGAGAGGTTCACCTGCCGCAAAGCCGTCTTACCGAGAAGGCTGGCGCTTTTTTTGGGTAGCAGCGTGCCGTTGGTCGTGAGATTGACCTTTAATCCCTCTTCTGCGCAAATATCCAGCAGCTCCCCGATGGACGGATGCAGCAGCGGCTCTCCTTTGACATGAAGGCAAATCTGGTCGGTATAGGGCTCTACCTGCTTCAGAATATCCCGGAAGGCTTCCTGCTCCATAAACATCGCCTTTCTTTCTGTAGGCGGGCAGAAGCTGCAGGACAGGTTGCAGATGCTGGTGATCTCGATGTAGACTTTTTGGAAGGCTTTCATTGCGTTCTCCAATCCGTTATCGCTGATACTTCATTATACCAGCTTGTTCGCATTGCACCTACGGATTGATTATAATGAATAACAATCATATTCGAAAAACATCAACCATAAATGAGGAGAGACAAGCTCCATGACTGCTGCCCGATTCGCCGACGACGGCGTGTTTCCTTCCGTTTGCTCCCTGGACTGTCCCGACCAATGCGGGCTTTTGATCCATAAAAAAGACGGCAAGATTATCAAAGTGAAGGGGGATCCCTCCCATCCCGTTACCAAAGGAGCCATTTGCAACAAGGTTCGCAATCTTCCCGAACGGGTTCATGATCCGGCCCGGCTCCGCACACCGCTTAAACGTACCGGCCCCAAGGGGTCAGGGGAATTTACCCCGATTACATGGGAGGAAGCCATTGACGAGATTACCTCCCGTTGGAAAACTCTGATCGCGGAGGAAGGGGCCGAATCCATCCTGCCCTACAGCTTTTACGGCAATATGGGCTACTTGGGCACCGAGGGTATGGACCGCCGTTTTTTCCACCGGATGGGATCCAGCCGTCTGCAGCGCTCCATCTGCTCTGCCGCGGGAGGTGTCGGCTACGGCTACACCATGGGCGGCGACTTCGGCACCAGCCCCGAGGATACGGTAAATGCCAAGCTGATTATCTTCTGGGGTGTTAATGCGGTCAGCACCAATATGCATCAGGTCATGCTGGCGGAGGAGGCCCGCAAGGCTGGTGCGGTGATCGTGGCTATTGATGTCCATAAAAATCGGACCGGCAAATGGGCAGACTGGTTTATCCCTCTGCGTCCGGGCACCGATGCGGCGCTGGCGTTAGGGATCATGCATATTCTCTTCGCTGAAAATATGGCGGATGAAGCCTTCCTCCGGAAGTATACCGTAGGTTCGGAGGAGCTGCGGGAGCATGTCCGCGCCTATGATCCGGCAAGGGTTTCCTCCATTACAGGCGTCCCGGAGGAGGATCTGTACAAGCTGGCGCGGATGTACGGCAATACTCAACCGAGCTTCATCCGTATCGGCAACGGGCTGCAGCATCATGATAACGGCGGCATGAATGTGCGGACCATCGCCTGTCTGCCGGCTATTACCGGCACCTGGCTGCACAAGGGCGGAGGGGCCATCAAAAGCAACAGCGGGTATCTGGCCCTGAATGAACGGGCGCTTCAGCGGCATGATCTTCTGAAGAAGTCCACACGGAGAATAAATATGAACCACATCGGCGAGGCGCTGCTGGAGCTGACACCGCCTATCCGTTCCTTGTATATCTACAATAGTAATCCGGCCATTGTGGCACCAGATGCCAACAAGGTACGGGAGGGTTTGGCCCGGGAGGATCTGTTTACAGTGGTGCATGAGCTGTTTCTGACGGAAACGGCCCGTTATGCGGACATTGTGCTGCCGGCAACGTCCTCTCTGGAAAACACGGATCTCTATGAATCTTACTGGCATCATTATATCCACCTGCAGGAGCCTGTGCTGGAGCCGCTGGGTGAGAGCAAGTCCAACGTGGAGGTATTCCGTCTTTTGGCTATGGCGATGGGATATGAGGATCAGGCCTTGAAGGACAGCGAGGAGGAGATCATTCGTCAGGCTCTGGATGCGCCCAAAAACCCCGTGCTGGAGGGGATTACCTATGAGCTGCTGAAGGAGCATGGATTTGTGAAGGGGAAGGTACGCCCCCTGTTCCCGGGCAAGCTGCCTACGGCCAGCGGCAAAATTGAATTATATTCCAAAGCCATGCTGCAGGACGGTTACCCGCCGCTGCCGGAGTATGTGCCCCTGTCGGATGAGGACGGGCTGCCGTTCCTGTTTGTGCCGGCGCCGAACCATAATTTCCTGAATTCCACCTTTTCCAATAATGAGAAGCATGTCCGTCTGGAAAAGGAGCCGCTGCTCCATATGCATGCCGCGGATGCTGCTGCAAGAGGAATTGCCATCGGGGATATGGTCAAAGTGTGGAACCGGCGCGGCGAGTGTGTGATGAAGGCTGCCGTAGGGGAGGATGTGCTCCCGGGTACGCTGGTCAGCCAAGGGCTGTGGGCGGATGCCACAGGAAAGAAGCGTGTGGTCAATGCCCTGACACCTGCGCGGACGGCGGATATGGGCGGGGGAGCCGTCTTTTTCTCCGGACGGGTGGAGGTTGAGCGCCTGTAGGCCGTTTCCCGGCTGCGGACTTATGGTAGAATAGAGGTACCATAAACGGCAAAGGGGAAGCATAAAAGGAACTGAATTAAAAAGCTCCGGACGTTTTGTTGTCCCGGAG
>JAEWAA010000137.1 GCA_023391955.1 Bacillota bacterium
GTGCCGAGATAGGTCTTGCGAAGATCATGGTCCTTTTCCAGGAAGTCCGCATCAACCGTCATGACGGGAACGGTCGGGGCGATTTCGCGTATGCGGTTGGCCATCGCCGGTGCATTCGACGGCGATATCGCGATTGCGGCCACACCGCGGGTAAGAAGATCATCGACGATCTGCACTTCCCCCGCTTCATCGGCCGACGACGCGGGGCCGGTGTAGAGGCACTCGTATTCGCTGTCGGGGTTCTCTGACAGCCACTTCTTGCAGCCAAGATTGATCTGCTCGAAGAACGGGTTGTCGAGACCCTTGACGACAATCGCCAGAGTCTTCTTCTCCTGCGCAGCGGTCTCGCCGGCAAGAAGCATGAGAACTGGTAGTGCAGTGAATGCCAAATATCTGATGTTCATTGCCTTTCTCCTCCTCCAAGTTTCCGGCGAAAGCCCTCCTGCTCAGCCGGGATACCAGACGATGCGCGGGTCATCCGCCGCGCGTCGATAATTCCATGCCCGATCAACAAGCCCGGCGAGGTCGATCTCGGGTTCCCAACCGAGCACCTTGCGCGCCTTGGAGTTGTCGAGCCAGTTGCTGTGAAACGGTGTTTCAATGTCGCAAGGCTCAAGACCTGCGACATGCGAGGCGAGGCCGGCGGCTTGCCGGTAATCGACGGGTTCGTTCATGGCGATGTTGAAGAGCTCGCCAAAGGCGTTTTGGTTATCGATGCTTGCGAGAATTGCGCGAACCAGATCGTCCACATGGATGAAGCTGCGCTTGAGCGGACGTCCTTCCGCATCGCGCATGAGCGGAAAAGCCCGCTGGCCTCGAACCTGTGCAAGACGCTCCGGCTCGATGATTTTTTCCCAGGAAGGGCCGCCGAATTGCGAGTCCGACAGATCAAAGGCGAACCGAAAATCATCCTTTTCCATGACCCAAGGCGCTCTTAGCGTCGTCCAGTTGAGGCCATACTGGCTGCCGAATTGCTCCAGCATCACCTCCTCGAGAACCTTGGTGAGGGCATAACTGCCTTTGTATGCCTTGCGAGGGGAATGCTCGGTGATCGGATGCGGATATTCCTGAAAGATATGCCCGACGACGCAGTCACCACTCAGCAAGATGAACTGGCGCGCATCCGCCTTGAGCCGGAAACCTTCGAGCAAAACAAAGAGCCCCTTCAGGGCAACATCGATTGCCTGATCCGGGCTCTCTTTAACTGCTGCCAGATGGAGCACATGAGTCACCCCTTCGAGAGCTCGTGAAACTGCCTGCGCATCAGCGATCGAGCCCTGCACGACAGAAAGCCTGGGACGCAGGTCAACTTGCCGGTTGTTGCAGAGCGCGACGACATCCCATTGCGAGAACCTTGGGTCAGCGAGGAAGGCAGGCAGGAAGACCTGACCAACCTTCCCGGATGCGCCTGTTACAAGCAGTTTCATTCGCGCCTCCCTTCATTTCCCATTGATCCAATTAATATTTAGTAATAATATTATGTCAAGAAGCAAGTGATGATTTGAGAGCAGCAGGCGTCGCCGGCGATTGCCCGGGTCGCGCCAATGAGGGGAAACAACGGGAGGTAGGTGGTGACGCGGCTGAAACTTGAGGGAATTTCAAAGCATTACGGAGCAATACGGGCACTGTCCGCTGTATCTCTGTCGATCGAGCCGGGAGAGGTGCTGGGCCTCATGGGTGACAACGGCGCTGGCAAGAGCACGCTGGTAAAGATCATCGCTGGAAATTTTCCGCCGTCCTCTGGCGAGATCCGGATCGATGATCGCTCCGTCGCCTTTCATAATCCCCGCGATGCCCAGCGCGAGGGGATAGAAGTGGTCTACCAGGACCTTGCCCTGTGCAACAACCTTTCAGCTGCTTCCAACGTCTTCCTGGGTCGTGAGCCGGTAAAGCGGGTCGGTCCCTTTACATATGTCGACTATTCTCACATGAACCGGGTCTCGGCGAGGCTATTCAGCCGCCTCAAATCGGAGACCCGTCCGCGAGATCTCGTCCGACGCATGTCCGGCGGCCAACGCCAAGCGGTGGCGATTGCCCGTACGCTTCTGTCTGAACCGAAGATCGTCATGATGGATGAACCGACGGCCGCGATCTCGGTCCGTCAGGTGGCCGAGGTGCTTGATGTCATTCGTCGCCTGAGAGACCACGGCATCAGCGTGATCTTGATCAGTCATCGCATGCCGGACGTGTTCGGTGTCTCCGACACAATCGCTGTGTTGCGGCGCGGGGAACTCGTGGCCAACAAAAAGGCCGTCAACTCCTCACCAGAAGAAGTCACCGGTCTCATCACCGGTGCGATCCAGGCGGCATGAGGGAGGAAGGCCGATGACCACAGTTGATGACGTCATTTCGACAAGTGAGCACAAGAACTGGTTCACACGGATCACAAGTCTGCAGTCATTTTGGGTCCTGGTGGCAGCGATCGTCGCGTGCCTCGCACTCACCTTGCTGACAGATTCCTTCGCGAGCGAAAGAAACCTCTTCAACGTTGCACGCAACTTCGCCTTCGTGGCGATCATCGCAATCGGCATGACGGCCGTGATCGCATCCGGCGGCATCGACCTGTCGGTCGGATCCAGCGTGGTCCTGAGCGCTATGGTGATCAGCATAACGATGGCCGCCGGTGCCCCGTTCTGGCTGGCCGCACCCCTGGCACTTGGCTCCGCGCTCCTGGTCGGTCTGCTGAACGGGCTGTTGGTCGCCTATGCGGGGATGCCGCCATTCGTCGTCACACTCGGCACACTGTCCGCTGCGCGCTCTTTGGCCATGGTGCTGTCTGATAACAAGATGATCTGGGAGTTTGGGCCAGATCATAACGTCCTCTTGTGGATCGGCGGCGGCTCGACGCTCGGCGTCCCACATCCGCTTTTCGTGCTGGCGGCCTTAACCATGGTGATGTCGTGCATCTTTCGGTGGACACGCTGGGGACAGCATCTCTTCGCGATCGGCGGCAACGAGAACGCGGCCCTTCTGACGGGGATCCCAGTGCGGCGGATGAAGGTCAGCATATACATGTTTTCCGCTTTCACGGCCGGGCTCGCTGGCATCTTGATGGCAGGCTGGCTCGGCAGCGTGACCACCAATCTCGGCCAGGCGATGGAGCTGACGGTGATTGCGGCAGCCGTCATCGGCGGGGCCAATCTCGCCGGCGGCGAAGGTAATGCGCTGGGCGCGGTGGTTGGAGCGCTGTTGATAGAGGTCATCCGCAACTCCCTGATCCTGCTCGGCATCTCGACATTCTGGCAAGGAATGTTCATAGGTACCTTCATCGTGGTCGCCGTCGCTTTCGATCGGGTCCGGCATTTCAGATCTTGAAAACCGGATCACGTCAGGGCAGACGGCGACGCTTGCCGGGGAGACTGCATTGAAGCCGACGATGATGGATGTTGCCGCGCTGGCGCGCGTATCGCAGGCGACGGTG
>JAEWAA010000163.1 GCA_023391955.1 Bacillota bacterium
GATAAGGATACCGGTGTAATATTGATGAATACCTGCTCCTTGATCTGCCGCTCCGTAATCTCCCGGATCGCCTTCTGGATAACCAGCCATTCCAGCTCCGGCAAAAGATCCGTCTGATCGGCGAACTCGAACAATTCCACAGGGTTATGGAAAACGGAGTTTTTGGGGCCGCGGGACAGTATCTCCCATCCATACACCTCTCCTGTTTTCAGGTCCATAATCGGCTGGGTCAGCACCGTGAGATTCTCCATGCGGATAATCTCCTTCAACTCCATTTGCTGCATGGCAAAATGTGCCGGAAGGTTCTTCGCGGCGGCAGCCATAGCCAGGTGATAGGCTGCTTCTATAGCGAAGCCTGTCCCCTTGGCGCTGTCTTCAATAACAGAGCAGCCCGTCCTGATGGTTAGGTTGGATTCCATATGTAAGCTGAATTGGCGTTCAATCCGTTTCTCGAATTCCTCTCTGATCTTGCCTGCCACAAGCCCGCAGCGGCCAAAATCCTGATGGGAATCGAACCGGACAAACAGGGAAATCTCATTGGAGAGATGCTGCTTGACCCCGATAAAATCATCCTCGGTGATGTACATTCTGGCCGTCTCAAGGAAAATCTTCCGCAGCTCCCTCTCGACTCTGCCGAGAAAATCGGGAGTGGCCTCCTTCAGCCATTGGTGATAGTCCTCCAGATGGAAAAGCATTAATGCGGCCTTTCCGCCGGAGCGCTTCATCTTCTCCACCCGCCGGTATACCGGGTCCCGCAATATAAAGCCAGGAGGAAAATATTTCAGCATTCGGTCAGGCAGTGGCAATAGAGACAGCATGGAAAGCTGTTTGCGCCAGGTACCGTTGTTAACCATGCTGCGCATGATATTTCCCCCCTCGCGGTCATGTTGACTGACGGATTTCAAGCAATGCGAACACTACCATTTTATCACAAGTCTCATAGTAGTCATAGGGGAATATTTCGAATTCTGTTTGACGAAAACCACACTTCCGAACAAAATTCGACAAGTTGTCGAATTTAATGAAGCCCTGCCTCGCGGGCCGCCTGGTCAATTGCTCTGGCAAGGTCCTCAATCAGATCATCCGCATGCTCTATCCCTACCGAAAAACGGAGAAGCTTGTCATCTACGCCCACTTTATCGCGGATTTCCCGGGGAATATCGGCATGGGTTTGGACTGCCGGATAGGTCATCAGGGATTCCACACCGCCCAGGCTTTCCGCAAAGGCAATCAGCCGGATTTCCCTCAGGATAACCGGAACCATACCCGGATGCTTCACCCGGAAGGAGAATATCCCTGTGTTGCCGGAGGACTGGCGGTTTTGGACCTCGTAGCCCGGATGTGAGGGCAGTCCCGGATAATAAACCTGCTCAATAAAGGGATGCCCCTCCAGGAAAGTGGCGATGGCCGTAGCATTAGCCTGATGGCGTTCCATCCGCAACGCCAGGGTTTTCATGCCGCGGACCAGCAGCCAGGCATCCTGTGGACCCAGCACCGCACCCAGGGAGTTATGCAAAAATCCGACCTGCTCGGACAATTCCTTGCCTTTGGTGACAATCAGTCCCGCCAGCACATCATTGTGCCCGCCCAGATACTTGGTAGCGCTGTGCACCACAATGTCGGCTCCAAGCTCGATGGGGCGCTGGAAAAAGGGAGTCAGAAGGGTATTGTCCACGATGGTAAGCAGCCCGTGGGTTTTGGCCCAAGCCGCAACCCGCTTGAGATCGGTCACCATCATCAGCGGATTGGTGGGGGTTTCGATCAGCACTGCTTTCGTATTGGGCAGGCGGCTGGCCTCCAGCTCATCCAGGCTATTGGTGTCCACATAGGTGGCCGTCACGCCGAACCGGCTCATGACCTTCTCCAGCAGACGGTAGGTCCCGCCGTACAGGTCCAGGGAAACGATCAGATGGTCCCCTTGGCTGAACAGGGCGAAAACGGTAGTCAGCGAAGCCATGCCGGAGCTGTTGGCAAAACCGGCATCCCCGCCCTCCAATTGGGCGATGGCATCCTCAAGCACGGTCCGGGTCGGGTTTTTGGTACGGGTGTAATCAAAGCCGGTGCTTTTGCCCACCTCGGGATGACGGTAACAGGTGGACGGGTAGACGGGGAAGCTCAG
Source organism: Bacillota bacterium (assembly GCA_023391955.1). Lineage (GTDB taxonomy): Bacteria > Bacillota > Bacilli > Paenibacillales > NBRC-103111 > Paenibacillus_AR. Next base: position 2,120 of record JAEWAA010000163.1, read on the forward strand.
CGCCCCGGTAACCGGCTCCGAGAGGGAGCCGATTTGGGCCAGAATGCTTTCAATCTTCATGGATTTCTCTCCTTTTGTATGTGGACTACAGAGCTTCTTTTCACTTTTGGGGGATTGTTTTTGGGGGCTTGTTTCCGGGGGCTCCCCCAAAAGTAATCGGATTACGCTACAGAGCTTCGCGTCACTTTTGGGGGACTTTGTTAAATTCCTGCGCCCCAGTCGTATGCCTCTACCTCGACGGCAGCCTGACGCCCGTGCCGGGCAGCAGCTGCGGGCAGAAGCTCCGCTTGTTTTTTCAGCTCGCTTAAATCGTACGGGGTCTCCTGGTACACATAATAGTTCAGCCAGTTGGAAAACAGCAGATTGGCGTGGGCTCTCCAGGTAATAGGCGGCAGCTGCGCCGGATCATTGCCCGGATAATAGTTCTGCGGGATGGCAATGTCCATCCCCTTGCCCACATCCCGGTCATACTCCCACTTCAGGGTACAGGGGTCGTATTCCGAATGACCCGTCACAAAAATCTGCCTGCCGTCTGTGGTCGCCGCAATATATACACCCGCTTCATCGGATTCCGAGAGGATCTCCAATCCGGGCAGCCCCTCCAGATCCTCCTTGCGGACCTCCGTATGGCGGGACTGGGGCACCATGAAAATTTCGTCGAAGCCGCGGAGAAGCTTGACGTTGGCTTTGTTGATGCGGTGCGGGAATACCCCGAACATCTTGTCGGACAAGGGATACTTGGGCACACCGAAGTGATAGTATAAGCCTGCCTGGGAGGCCCAGCAGATATGCAGGGTGGAGGTGACATTGGCCTTGCTCCACTCCATGATCCGCGTCAGCTCGTTCCAATACGTAACATCCTCGAATTCCATGGTTTCCACTGGCGCACCGGTGATAATCATACCGTCGAACTGCTGGTCCGCCACCTCGTCAAAGGTCTTGTAGAACAGGTTCAGGTGTTCCTTGGAGGTGTTCTTCGATTGGTGGGTGGCCGGATGCAGCAGCTCAAATTCCACTTGCAGGGGCGTATTGGACAGCAGCCGCAGAATCTGGGTTTCCGTAGTTTCCTTGGTAGGCATCAGGTTCATGATGGCAATCCGCAAAGGACGAATGTCCTGGTGGAAAGCCACTTTCTCTTCCATAACGAAAATGTTCTCGTTGATGAGCACTTCTTTGGCTGGCAAATGGTCGGGAATTTTAATGGGCACTCGTATCATCTCCTTTACAAAAAAGGACCCTTCTCCAAAGAGAAAGGTCCTGTCTGTTCAGCTTTACGGACAACCTCTCTCTTATCTCCCAGAAAGCTTACGCTTCTGCAAGAATTAGCACCGTGCACAAACGTGCCGGTTGCCGGGCTTCATCGGGCTAGTCCCTCCGCCTACTCTCGATAAGACAGATATATTAGATTGTTTATAATTTTACTGAATTTTGCGGCAAAGTCAAGGTAGTTCTGAGCGCATTTCCGTTATTTTTTCGCCACATACTTGCGGATGTCGAAGGCCACGGCGGCCACGATGATCAGGCCCTTGATAATCAGCTGCCAGTAGGGGCTGACGCCGATGAAGGTCAAACCGTAGTTGATGACGCCGAAGATCAGTACCCCGGCCATCACACCCGGTACGGTGCCGATGCCGCCGGAGGTGGATACCCCGCCGACTACACAGGCCGCGATGGCGTCCAGCTCATACATATTGCCGTAGTTGTTGGTGGCGCCGCCTGTACGGGCTGCCTCCAGAACACCGGCCAGACCGTACAGAGCACCGGCGATGGAGTAGATGTAGATCAGATTCCGCTTCACATTGATCCCGGAGACCACCGCGGCTTGGATATTGCCGCCGATGGCGTACATATTTTTGCCCAGGCGGGTTTTGTTGAAGATGATCCATACCAAAGCGGCTACACCAATGGCGATAATGACGATGTAAGGGATGGAATACGGCCCGCTTGGGCCGATGTAGCCGGTGCCCAGGTGGGAGAAGTCGGACCGCAGTCCGCCGATAGGTTGGGATTCGTTGGGTTTCATGTCAAAATATAGAGAGTTCAAGCCGTATACAATAACCATGGTGCCCAGAGTGGCAATGAAAGGCGGCACATTAAACCGGGACACAATCCAGCCGTTCATAAGACCTACAGCCAAACCTACCAGGATAGCCAGAATAATCGGCACAAACAAAGGCAGCTCCGGCAGGTTCGGGAAGAACAGTCTCGGATAATCCGAGGCCTGCAGCATGGACGCCGAGATGACGGCGGATAAACCCACCAGCCGGCCCGAGGAAAGATCCGTTCCCCCAGTAATCAGGATAAAGGCGGCGCCTAAGGCGATAATCGCCTTCGTGGAATTCTGCAGCAGAATGTCCCGCAGAATGTTGATGGACAAAAAGTTGGGGTCCTTGATGGCAATGCCCGCAATCAGAGCGATCAGCACGAAATAAATGGCATTCTGCGAAAAAACGCTTTTGGACTTTCTCAGATTTTCTTTGAGGGCAATGTTGTTCATCGCGCAATCCTCCTATGGGATGAATGAAATCGGTGGGGTTAAGCCTGGGCGGCCAGACGCATGACCTCTTGCTCTGTTGCGGTTTTGCCGTCTACAATGCCGCTCAAGCGGCCTTCGTTCATCACCAGCACCCGGTCGGACATCCCCAGAAGCTCCGGCATTTCCGAGGAGATCATAATGACGCTTTTGCCCTGTTTGGCAAGGTCGGCGATAATCGTATAAATCTCGTATTTGGCCCCTACGTCAATGCCCCGGGTGGGTTCGTCAAGAAGCAGAATATCCGGTTCGGTCAGCAGCCAACGGGCCAGCAGCACCTTTTGCTGATTGCCGCCGGAGAGATTCTTGATGAGCTGGCTGCTGGAGGGAGTTTTCACCCGCAGGCGCTGGATGCTGCTCTCCACATCCGCCTTCATCTGTTTTTTGTCCAACAGAAGATGCGGACGCTGGTAACGGCCCAGATTGGAGATCACCGTATTCTCAAAAATATTCAGTACCGGAAAAATGCCCGTAGCGCGCCTTTCCTCTGTCAAAAGGGCGATTTTGTGGCGGATGGCATCCACCGGGGATTTGATCCTCACATCCTTACCGTTCAGCTGGATCTTGCCGGAGGCCAATGCCCGCAGACCGAAGATGGCTTCCACCAGCTCCGTCCGCTGGGAGCCCACCAGACCGCCAATGCCGAGAATTTCACCCCGCCGGAGCTCAAAGGACACATCCTTGAAGGACATGGGATTGGCGGAGGTCAGTCCCTCCAGCTTCATCAGTGTGCCGCCGGGCACATTGGTCCGGGGCGGGAAGCGTTGGCTCAAATCCCGGCCGACCATCCGGGAGATGATCAGGTCGGTGGTCAATTGGGAGGCCGGCCAGGTGCCAATTTTGGCGCCGTCCCGCATGATGGTCACCTCGTCGGAGATGCGGAGAATTTCCTCCATTTTGTGCGAAATATAGATAATCGAAACGCCACGGCTGCGCAGGTCCCGGATGATCCGGAACAGCTGCTCCACCTCATTTCCTGTCAGCGAGGACGTAGGTTCGTCCATCACAATCACCTTGGCCTTGAAGGAAACGGCCTTGGCGATTTCAATGGATTGCACCTTGGAAACGGAGAGTGACCCTACCAGCGACTTCGGATTGATGTCCATATTCAGATTTTGAAACAGCGCTTCTGTATCCCGCATCATCTTCTTGTGGTCTACCAGAAGCCCCTTCATGGGGAACCGCCCCAGCCATACATTCTCCGCCACACTGCGGTGGGGAACGGGATGCAGCTCCTGATGAATCATGGAGATGCCCTGATCCAAGGCATCCTTGGAGCTCTTCAATTCCAGCTTGCGGCCGTTCAGCAGCATTTCACCGCCGTCCGGCGTATAAATGCCGAATAAGCATTTCATTAAGGTGGACTTGCCTGCGCCGTTTTCGCCCATCAAGGCGTGGACCGTACCCGGGCGCACCTGCAGGGTGACACTGTTCAGCGCTTTAACACCGGGGAATTCCTTGGTGATGTCTCTCATCTCCAGCAGATATTCGTTCTCCACTTGCCTTCCCTCCTATCCCTTTGGGGACATTTTTGGGCATAGGAAAGCCGGGGGCAAAATCATTGGCTTCCTTGTAAAGCCCCCGGCCTGCTCCTTGCCTCGCTCTATTCAACAGCCAATCATCTGCAAAGCTTGCGTCGTTAATGGCCGTTTATTTCGCTTCATCCATGTTGGCTTTGATGATTTTCTTGTACTTGATCCATACATACTTGCCGTCGGTAATATCGTAGCCGGTGTTATCCTTGCTGGGGGTTTGGCCCAGAGCCAGCACGTTGGCCAGCTTCAGCGCAGCCTTGCCTTGGTTCTTGGCATCATTCAGGACGGTTCCCAACAGTGTGCCTTCTTCCAATGCCTTCAGGGCAGGAGCGGTGGCATCCACACCTACAACCGGCATGGTTTTGCCGTCCTTGAAGTAACCGGCAGCCTTCAGCGCTTCAATGGCACCCAATGCCATGTCGTCGTTATTAGCCAGCACCGCTTCAATCTTGTCGCCGTTGGCAGCCAGGAAGGCAGCCATTTTTTCCTGGCCCTTTACCCGGTCCCACATAGCGGTATCCTCAGCCAGCTTTTGCACCTTGATGCCTGCATCCTCAACCGCCTGAATGGAGAACTTCGTCCGCAGCTCCGCATCCTGATGGCCCGGCTCTCCCTTCAGCATCACGTATTGGAGAACGCCGTCCTTATTTTTGTCCATAGCCGGATTGGCCTTCCAGTTGTCCACCAGGAGCTGGCCGGAAATGGTGCCGGACTCCTCGGCTTTGGCGCCTACATAATACACCTTATCCCATTTCTTCATGTCATCCTGCAGGGGCTCACGGTTGATGAACACCACCGGAATGTTAGCTGTTTTGGCTTTGTTGATGATGACGCCGGCGGCCGCCCGGTCAACAGGGTTAATGGCCATGGCACTCACTTTTTTGGTGATGAACAAATCCACCTTATCGTTCTGGGTAGGCTGGGAGTTCTGGCTGTCTACAATATCCACCTTGGCAACACCCTTGGCGGCATCAGAGATGGCATTCCGCACCCCGGTCATGAAGGTATCATCAAATTTGTAGATGGCAACACCGATATTGGGTTGTTTGGCGGAAGCGTTTTCAGTTTGGGCGGCAGGAGATGCGCCGGCAGAGGCAGCAGGGCTTGATGCCGTATCCTTGGAGTCGCCGCAGCCTGCGGCAATAGCAGCCAGAATAGCGCCAGTGGTCAATACCATCAATGTTTTTTTCATATGATTGAGCCTCCCTTTAAGTTCTGTCTTTATTATGCCGGAATACACCCTCCTTGCGAATTCAAAATCCTCATGTGAACTATCGAAATCCTCATCACATTGAAGGTGACACACATGCAATTAATTTCAAATATTAGAATGATTTATCTAATTAACGGAAACAGCAGCTTCTGATTCCCCGGCGAAAACATGTCCTCCGTCCGGACCACCGCCGAGCCCGTATCCACCTGCTCCGGCACCTGGCGCTTCATTAGGGCGTCCACGGCATGCCGCACCCCGAGATAACCCATGCCGAAGGGATTCTGCACTACCAGAGAACGGATGACACCGTCCTGCAGCAGCTCCAGCTCCTGAAGCGTGCTGTCGAAGGATACCAGCTTCACCCGCCGTTCCTGGCCAAGGCTGCCCAAAGCATCCGCTGCCCCCAATACCGACGCCGAGTTTAAAGCGATGATCCCGTCCAATGGTCCTGCACTGCGATCAAGCTCCAGCACCTGCTCCTTGGCCCGCTGCTGGTCGGAATAAGCATAGGCCTTGCCCGCCAGCTGGAGCTCGGGATGCTGCTGCAGCACCGAGAGGATACCTTCCTCCCGCTCCTCCACCTTGGGCGTTCCCGGCACAAACCCCAATAAGGCAATCTTTCCCGTAGAGCCGCCCATCAGGCGGACCATCTCCTCCGCCGCCTTAGCCCCGGAGCGGTAATTATCCGTTCCGATATGTGCCTTCACCTTCAAGGTGGCCAGCCCGGAATCCAGTGTAAGCACCGGCACCAGCTTCTGTGCCTCCCGCAGCGCCTCCGTCAGGGACTCCTCATCATTGGGGGCTACCAGGATGGCATCTGCCCCGTCAGCCAATGCCTGACGGACCAGCCTGGCTTGGCCCTCTCCGTCCAGCTCGTCGTCGGGACCAAGGAAGCTGATTCCGGCCCCCAGCTCCTTGGCGGCAGCCTCCGCGCCTGTATACACCGTCTTCCAGTAGTCACCGTGGCGCATCCCCAGTACCAGAGCGATGGTATAAGCCTGTTTGCCCGTCCGTACCTCCGAACCGGCGAAGAAGCCTGAACCGCTGCCCTTAAACGGCCAATAACCGGCAAGAAGCAACGCCCCCACCAAAACCGCGGCTCCGGCAGCAATCACTATTTTGTCCAAACTACGCTTCATGGTTTCTCCTCCTCTGCCCCCGTCTCTCCGTCCAGCAGCGGCAGCCAAACCTTTACTGTGGTGCCTTCCTCCAGCCGGCTTTCAAATTCGAGGCCATAGGCCTCCCCGAAGGTGAGCCGGATACGCTCATGGACATTGCGGACCCCCACACCCGAGCCGGTGCTCCGGTGTCCTGCGGCAGGCCGGTTCCGGTCCAGGATGGTTTTCACTACCTCTTCCGGCATCCCGAGCCCGTTATCCTCCACGACAATCAGCAGCTTCTCATTGGAAATGCCCGCCTTCACCCGGATCTCCCCTTCATCAGGCATCATTTCGATGCCATGCTGGATGGCGTTCTCCACCAGAGGCTGCAGAATCAGCTTCAGCGTCATACAGGGCAGCACCGCCTCCTCCGCCTCAATGGTGAACCGGAATTTATGCTTGAACCGGATATTCTGGATAATGAGATAATGCCGGATATGCTCCAGCTCATCCTGGAGGGGAATGATGTTCTTGCCCTTGCTCAGGCTGATCCGGAACAGCCGGGACAAGGAGGTAATCATGGTCACTACTTCGCTGTTGCGCCCCCCCTCGGCAAGACGCACCACCGAATTCAGGGTATTGTACAGGAAATGCGGGTTGATCTGGGCTTGGAGCACCTCCAGCTCGCTTCTGCGTTTGGCCTCCTGCTCCCGCTCATTCTCCCGCATCAGCTCCCGGATCCGGCCCAGCATCAGATTGTAGCGCTGGGACAGCTGCTCCACCTCCCGGGTCCCCGCCACGGCGATGACAGAATCAAAGTCCCCACGCTCCACACTTTTCATCGACTGGCCCAATCGCTTGATGGGCTTGGAGATAACAGCGGACATGTAGGCGGACACGGCCACGACGCACACCAGCACCGCCACCAGGAACCAAACCATAAACACGCTGATTTCCTTAGTCGAGGTCACCAGTTCATCCATATAGGCCACACCGACGATTTTCCACCCGATATTCTTCACCGTCTTCACATGGACCAGACGGCGTTCCCCGTTCTGCCGGTCGTAGAAGCTGCCGTAGGAATAATTCATCACCTCAGCCGCGTTGGGCTCTTCCTTCAGTCCCAGGTAGATCAGCTGCTGCTCGGGATGGTAGATCAGGTTTCCGTCGGGGTCGGTGATATAGATGTATCCCTTTTTGCCCAAAGCGACTCTCCTGCACATGTCATCGATCGCCCGGAAATTCACGTCCAGAAGCATAACCGCATTGGTCCGTTCTCCTCCGTTTTCCCGGATGGACACACTCTGGCTGAGGGATACCACCCATCTATATTCCCCCGGATACAGATTTTGTACATGAGGGGGCGAATATTGCAGGTAATTGGGATAGCCGGAGGCATACGAAAACCAGCGCTGTCCCTTCACATCCACATTGCCCCGGAGCCGGGTATGGGGATAGCCGGTCAAGAGGGCGCCCCCGGAATCGAATACGCTCACCGACACCAGGTCATTGCGGGTATTGACGATGGTGGCCAGCTGCTCCAGGGTTTCCTTGCCGGACAGAGATGCACTTTTGCTGACCCGCTCCTCCAGCTGCCGGAACAGCTCCTCCATACCCCGCAGGTAATACTCCACATTAAAATTCACCTGCTCCACAATCTGGTCCGTGTTCAGATAAGCGCTCTCCTCCGCCGTCCGGGAGAACTTGCCGTGCAGCACAAGGCCTACCGCCAGCATGGCAATGACAACAATGGCCGTGAATATGGTGATCATGTAGACCTGAATACTCCGTTTGCCGCGGCGCGCCCCCCGCAGGCCTGCCCAGCCTCTCCATTTGCTCCCCACGGGTCAGCCCCCTTTAATGCTGCTGCGGTACTCCTTGGGCGACATGCCCACATGTTTTTTGAAACTGAAGCTGAAATAATTGGGTTCGGCATAACCGACCTTCTCGGCAATTTCCAAAGCCCGCAGGTCCGTGGTACGGAGAAGCTCCTTGGCGGCCTCCATCCGGATATGGAGCAGATAGGCTACGAAGGTTAGTTTGGTCTCTTTTTTGAAAATGCTGCTGAAATATCCGGCGCTGATATGCAGCCGGCCGCACACCTTGTTGATGGACAGCTCGCTGTCCCCATAATTAGCCCGGGTATAGGCTACGGCCTCCTCCACCAGGTTATGGAGAGCGCTCTGACGCACGACGGCGATGCTTCCCATCAACCGGGTGCAAATCCCCAAGAGCCAGGCCTTGGCCTCCGCCAAGGTCCGGAAGCGGTACAGCTCCGCCAATGTAGCCATATGTTCCCCGAACAGGTCGTCCAGATCCGCATCCGCGTCCTTGGCCGCCCGCAGTACAGCGGTTACAATTTCCATCAGATATAATTGGTATTCCTTCACGGATACGGGAGCCTCCGCCAGTCCCTGGAACAGCCCTTCTACAATCTCCTTTAACTCCTCCGCCGTTCCGGTTTTGAGGCACCGGACCAGAGACTGCTCCTTCAGCTCGTCAAAACGCACCTTTTCCACATGCCGCTGCTCCACGTCCGCAATGCTGATCACCCGGTTGCCGCCCAGGATGACCCGGTAATCCAGCGCCAGCACCGCATCCTTGTAAGAATATGACAAGCCCGCGGGCTCCGGAATCACCACGCCAATGCCAATGGTTACCGTCTGCTTCAGATAACGCTCGATAGCTTGGCGGATTTCCTCCGCTGCCGCCATTGTTGCCGATGATACAGCATGGGTGTCATCCTCCTGGGCGATGGTCAGGAGCACCACCTGGCCCTGGTGCAGGAAGACCCGGCCCAGATTCCGCGCTGCGGCAATTTCCTCGGCAATATTAAGGGAGGCAAAAAGCAGAAGCTCCTGGTCCTCGGAGATGGTGGAGGGTGTCTGCTCCTTCCGGGGGCCGTTCCCCATCGCCGCCCCAGTCTGCCCCTGCTCCCGGGGGCCTGCTGTATCCAAACTGACCACAGCCACCTGGAAGCTTACACCCGTAAGCCGGATGTCATAAAGCGCCGACTTCTCCTCCAGTTCCTTGCGCTTCAGCGGCCGCATCATAAGAGTAGCCAGGAAATTCTCCCGGAGCACCGGCAGACTTCTGCGGTAATGCTCCCGCAGCTGCTCCACATCCCGCTTCTCCGCGGCCTCCTCATCCAGAACAGTGCGTACTTTGGCCAATACATTGGCTAGATCCCCGGAGGAAAAGGGCTTCAGCACATATTCATCCACGGACAGCTTCAATGCCCGCTGGGCGTATTCAAATTCGTCATAACCGGACAAAATAACCACACGCGTTCCGGGATACTGCCGCTTCACCCGCTCCGCCAGCTGGAGCCCGTCCATAAACGGCATACGAATATCCGTCAGCAGCAGATCAGGCGCTCCTTTGGCGAACAGCTCCCATGCCTCCTGCCCATTCTCCGCGCTGTCCGTTACCCGGAAGCCCAGCCCAGCCCAATCCGTTCCCGAAACGATGGCCTCCCTGACTTCAAATTCATCCTCCGCTACCAAAACCGTATACATCCGCATCCCTCCGCAACTGAAAGCTGCTGCTATTTCCCTTATATTGTATCGGTTTCCGCTTCAAAGGAAAAGCAGCGTAGCCGATCATCCTGGGCCGGAATACATTATTGGAGGCGTATAAAAGCCCCGTCGAACTTTGTCTGCCGCCCATGAAAATCACAGTTGAAAATTCCTGCCTGCTTGGCTATACTAGGGCGTGTATGCAAACCTGCGAGAGAGTATCTGATCTGCTCCCCGCGGAGTATGTACACCCTGCTTAACGCAGTGTCTTACCACCTTATTTTCCCCGTTTCACAAAATTTGATCTAAGGTCGAGGTGATTGTCAGTATGGACGGAAACCCAGCGAGGTTAAGACGGATAGACGGTACGAACATGAATACGTCAAACACCAGTTGGCACATCCGACATACGTAGCCGGAACCTGTACCGCCTCTGGTGTTTTGCGTTGTTCCCGTTTTTAGTCTTTGCATCCGGGGATGAGCGTTTAACATGAGGAGGGATGGCCATGAAAGTGCGCCTGGTACAAAACGGAATTTTTACAATCATTGATGATGTGGCAAAAGCGGCATTCCCGCCGGAAAGCGGATTTTATTGGATTGACGCGGAAGTGGAGGATCTTGTAACCCTCCAGCCGCTGTTTCAATTGCATGATCTGGCCATAGAGGACTGCCTGAATGAACAAGAGCAGCGCCCGAAGCTGGAGATTTTCGACACCCATTATTTTATTGTGGTGAACAGCATCCGGTTTGACGATGAGGAGATTTTCCTGCGGGAGATGAACATTTTCCTGGGGAAGCATTATGTCATTACCGCCACCCGCCAGAAGCTGCGGGAAATCCGCTCCATCAAACCCATTATGATGGAGGAGGAGATCAACTCGCCGGATAAGTTCCTCTACTACCTGCTGGATTTGGTGGTGGACAATTATTTCACGGTCGGGTACCGGATCGAATCGAAGATTGAAAAGCTGGACGAGGACATTCTGATGCACCCGCGCAAATCCCACCAGAACGAGATTATCGGCTTGCGCAGTGAAATCATGTGGCTGAAGAATGTGCTGGGGCCGCAAAAGAATGTGATTA
>JAEWAA010000178.1 GCA_023391955.1 Bacillota bacterium
CCACCGCCCTGGGCTTCGGCTTCCGCTGCGGCTTCCTGGGCCTCCTGCACATGGAGATCATCCAGGAGCGGATCGAGCGGGAGTTTAATATTGCCCTGATTACCACCGCCCCCAGCGTTGTGTTCAAGGTGACCCTGACCAACGGCGATGTGCTGACCATCGACAACCCCTCCAACTATCCGGAAGTGGGCAAGATTGATTATGTAGAGGAACCGTATGTGAAGGCAGGCATCATAGTGCCCAAGGATTATGTAGGCGTCGTCATGGAGCTGTGCCAGAACAAACGCGGCGACTTTGTGAATATGGAATATCTGGACGCCAACCGGGTAACGCTCACCTACGAAATGCCGCTGTCCGAGATCGTATATGACTTTTTCGACCAATTGAAGTCCAGCACCCGGGGGTACGCTTCCTTCGACTACGAGATGTCGGGCTACAAACAATCCAATTTGGTCAAAATGGATATTCTTCTGAACAGCGAGCAAGTGGATGCCTTGTCCGTTATTGTTCATAGAGACCGGGCTTATGCCCGTGGCAAGGCCATCTGCGAAAAGCTGAAGGAGATCATTCCCCAGCAAATGTTCGAGGTGCCGATCCAGGCGGCCATCGGGCAGAAGATTATTTCCCGGGAAACCATCAAGGCCATGCGGAAAAACGTGCTTGCCAAGTGCTACGGCGGGGACATCTCCCGGAAGCGGAAGCTCCTGGAGAAGCAAAAGGAAGGCAAAAAGCGCATGAAGCAGGTTGGCAGCGTGGAGGTTCCTCAAGAAGCCTTCATGGCCGTCCTGAAAATCGACGAATAAGAAACAAACAGTAGCCGTTTCCAACAATGGCTGCTGTTTTTGTTAGGGGGGCTGGTGAGTCTGGGGGAGGGACTTCGGCCGCCGCCCACCGCCCACCGCCTGCGCCGCTTAGGCCCAAATGCAAAAGTGCAGTTATTTTCCGGCAAAAGGGCGGTTTGGCCCGGTTTACCTGCAAAAGTGCAGTTAAATTTCAACTATATACCCTCCAGACCGCCCAAGCCCAGAAATAACTGCACTTTTGCAGGATGGGCTGGTGGATAGCAGAAGGCCGGGGAAATAGATGCACTTTTGCAGGATAAGGCGCGGGCACTGCGCAACATTTCTTGCCATACAGAAAGGAGCCGCTTATGACGGACTATCGGTTGGACCCGCCAACGGCGGTGTATATTCATATCCCGTTTTGCTCGAACAAATGCCATTATTGCGACTTTACCTCTTATGTGGTCCAAGGCCAGCCGGTGGATGAGTATCTGGATGCTCTGGAACTGGAGATGGAGCGGACGGTATCGCTGCTGGCACCCCCTCGCGTAGAGACCATCTTCGTGGGAGGCGGCACGCCTACCGTACTGACACCGCCCCAGATGGAGCGGTTCCTGCGGATGACCCGGGATTATTTTCCTGACCGGGCAGAAGACTTGGAATTCACTATGGAAGCCAATCCCGGCACCACCGATCCTGACAAGCTGGACGTGATGAAGGAGGGGGGCGTAAACCGGGTGAGCTTCGGCGTACAGTCCTTCGACAATGGCCTCCTGTCCGGCATCGGACGGATCCATCAGACCGACGATGTATACCGGAGTCTGGAATATGCACAAAAGGCGGGTTTCCGCAATCTGACCATCGACCTGATGTTCGGCCTGCCGGGCCAGACGCTGCCCATGCTGGAGGATACCCTGGACAAGGCGTTGGCGTTATCGCTGCAGCATTATTCCATCTACGGTTTGAAGGTGGAGGAGAACACCCTGTTTCACAGCCTATATATGAAGAACCAGCTGCTCCTGCCTGAGGAGGAGACAGAGGCGGAGATGTTCCGGTTAATCATGCGCCGGCTGGAGCAGGAGGGCTTCCGGCAGTACGAAATCAGCAATTTCGCCAAGCCGGGCTTCGAAAGCCGCCACAACTCCATGTACTGGCGGAACCGGGCTTACTACGGACTGGGTGCCGGGGCGCATGGTTATGCAAACCGGGAGCGGCATATGAACCTGAAGGGCATCCGTCCTTATATCGAAGCCTGCAAAACCGGCCTGCCGCGGCTCTCCACCGATCCCGTCACCCGGGAGGAGGCCATGGAGGACTTTATGATGGTGGGACTCCGGCTGCTGGAGGGAGTGCGGGGCGAGGATTTCCAGGCACAGTTCGGCACTTCCATTGAAGAGGCCTTCGGCCCGGTGCTGGAGAAGCTGATAGGGGACAAGCTCCTGGACCGAACTCCGGAGGGCTACAAGCTGCCCCAGCATGCCGTTATGTACGGCAATGTTGTGTTCGGCGCATTTATTGGGCACCTTACCGTATAAATTTCACTTGTAACATTATACGTCATGTTGTATATTTATTCATATCAAATGATATGGGTGGGATGTTGATGGCAACCATGGCGGTAACCTGCAGAAGGGCGGCGGAACAAGACGTTGAAGCCCTGTACACGTTAATCAAGGGATATGCGGAGAAGGGAATTATGCTGTACCGGACCCGGGAAACCCTGCGGGCCATCATCGACACCTTCGTGATCGCGGAGGCGGATGGCAAGCTGATCGGCTGCGGCTCCTTAAGCAAGCTGGGCAAGGATCTGGTGGAGATCCGCTCCCTGGGAATGACGGAAGGCTACAAGGGTCAGGGAATCGGGTCCCTGATCGTGGGTATGCTGGTGGAGGAAGCGAAGAAACAAGGCATCCCCACCATCATGGCATTAACCTACGAGGTGAAGTTCTTCGAGAAGAACGGCTTCGAGGTGGTGCCCAAGGAGATTTTTCCGGAGAAGGTCTGGAGAGACTGCATCCATTGCAAAAAGCAGCATTGCTGCGACGAAATAGCCGTCCAAAGACGCCTGTGATCACTTGACACAGGCGTTTTTCTTTGATATTTTTGTAATAACGGTTAGCACTCGTCTCGAATGAGTGCTAACGATTCAAAAAAGCAAGCTACCCCGTTCCCGCGGACGGGAGGTTATAGGGGAGGTCGGGCAAGGATGTTATCGGAACGTCAGAAGATGATTTTGAGCGCTATAGTAGATGATTATATCCGTTCGGCTGAGCCGGTGGGCTCCCGCAGTATTTCCAAACGGGGGGATGTGGCCTTCAGTCCAGCCACCATCCGCAACGAAATGTCCGATCTGGAGGAGCTGGGCTACCTGGAGCAGCCCCATACCTCGGCAGGACGGATTCCCTCGGAGAAGGGGTACCGCTATTATGTGGACCATCTGCTTGCCCAAGGGGCCGTCACCCGGCCGGACTTGAACCTGATGAAGACGTTTTTCGCCGAAAGGCTGCAGGAGATGGAGCAGGTGATCCAGCAGGTGGCATCCATGCTGTCCGGATTGACCAACTATACCTCCATTGTTCTGGGGCCGGAGGTTTTTAATACAACCCTGCGGATGATTCAAGTGGTGCCGCTGGATGAGGTCAGCGCCGTGGCCATTATCGTCACCAGCACCGGCCAGGTGGAAAACAAAGTGTTCCGCATTCCCCCGGGTGTGCGGATGGAGGAAATTGAGAAGTTCGTCCGCATCCTGAACGAACGCCTGAAGGGAGTTCCCTTGTTCCAGCTCCGCTCCAAGATTTATACGGAGATCAGCGAGGAGCTGTCCAAACATGTCAGCGGCTACGATGATCTTCTGAAGGTGTTCGAGGAAGTGGTGGTCAGCGACAAGCAGGACCGGATTTTTCTGGCGGGTTCGACCAATCTCCTGGTGCAGCCGGAGTTTAAGGATGTGGAGCGGGTCAAGAGCTTCCTGGACCTGCTGGAGGAAACACCCACGCTGTTCAAGATCATCGGCTCAGCGCCTGAGGGACTGCAGGTACGGATCGGCAGCGAGAATACAGTAGCCGCCATCAATAATTGCAGTCTGATCACGGCAACCTACGCTGTGGACGGCAAAACCCTGGGCACCATCGGCATATTGGGGCCAACCCGGATGGAATACGGCAAGGTCATCGGTATTCTGAACCATTTTTCACAGGATATGGCCCAAATTATGCAGCGCTGGTACAAGTAAGCCATACTATATGCATTGCGGAGCCGAAAGCGGCCATTGCGCCGCTTTTGGGTCTGGGTAAGAAACCCGGTATGCGGTGATTCTACATGTGGAGTATCCGGACGAAGGTTATTCTATCAAGGAGGTGATATTCAGGTGAGTGAACAGACAGAAAAGCAGGACTTGAATGAACAAACGGCGGAAGAGACCGCTACATATACAGAAGCCGAAGGCATTGGTGAAGAGGAAGCGGCTCCGGAAGGGGAGGCTGCCACAGAGCTTGACGCATTGCGCAGACAGGCGGAGGAAAGCCAAGAGAGGTACCTGCGTACCCAGGCGGATTTCGATAACTTCAGACGCCGTTCCCGGGTTGAGAAGGAGGATTTCGCCAAGTACGCTTCCTCCAAGCTGGTGGAGCAGCTCTTGCCCGTACTGGACAATTTCGAGCGGGCCGTTGCGGCCAGCAAGGATTCCCGGGATTTTGACTCCCTTCTGAAGGGAATTGATATGATCCAGCGCCAGCTTGGCCAGACGTTGGAGCAGGAAGGGCTCAAGGCGATGGAAGCCGTAGGCGAGGCTTTTAATCCGGAATTCCATCAAGCCGTTATGCAGGTGGAGTCCGATGAGCATGAAGAAGGCATTGTGGTTGAAGAGCTGCAGAAGGGTTATGTATTTAAGGACAAAGTGCTTCGCCCGGCAATGGTGAAGGTGTCCAAGTAAGAATATATTCGATATGGGAGGAACCATAATCATGGGTAAAGTAATCGGTATTGACCTGGGTACCACCAACTCCTGCGTAGCCGTTATGGAAGGCGGCGAAGCGGTAGTTATCCCCAATCCGGAAGGAGCGCGCACCACTCCCTCCGTTGTAGGCTTCAAGAAGGACGGCGAGCGCATCGTCGGCGAAACCGCCAAGCGCCAAGCCATCACCAATCCGGAGCGCACTATCATCTCCATTAAGCGCCATATGGGCACCAACCATAAGGAAAAGATCGACGATAACAACTATACCCCGCAGGAAATTTCGGCTATGATTCTCCAAAAGCTGAAGGCCGATGCGGAAGCATATCTGGGCCAGCCCGTTACCCAAGCCGTTATCACTGTTCCGGCTTATTTCAATGACAGCCAGCGTCAAGCCACTAAGGATGCCGGCCAAATCGCAGGCCTGGAAGTGCTGCGGATTGTCAACGAGCCGACGGCTGCCGCTTTGGCATACGGTCTGGAAAAAGACAGCGACGAAACCATCCTGGTTTATGACCTGGGCGGCGGTACCTTTGACGTTTCCATCCTGGAATTGGGCGACGGTACTTTCCAAGTGCTGGCCACAAGCGGCGACAACCGTCTGGGCGGCGACGACTTCGACCAGAAGATCATCGACTGGCTGGTTGCCGAATTCAAGAAGGAGCAAGGTGTGGACCTGTCCAAGGACAAGGCTGCCGTACAACGTCTGAAGGATGCCGCGGAAAAAGCCAAGAAGGAGCTTTCCGGCGTACTGACCACCACCATCTCCCTGCCGTTTATCACCATGGCTGACGGCGTACCGCAGCACTTGGAGCTGAACCTGACCCGCGCCAAGTTTGAAGAGCTGACTGCCGATCTGGTAGAGCGCACCATGGGCCCGACCCGTCAAGCGCTGAGCGACTCCGGCCTGTCCATCGGCGAGATCAACAAGGTGGTTCTGGTAGGCGGCTCCACCCGTATCCCTGCCGTTCAGGATGCCATCAAGAAGCTCTTGGGCAAAGAACCCCACAAGGGCGTTAACCCGGACGAAGTGGTTGCCCTGGGCGCCGCTATCCAAGCCGGCGTATTGACCGGCGACGTGAAGGATGTTGTCCTGCTGGACGTCACTCCGCTGTCCCTGGGTATCGAAACCGCAGGCGGCGTGTTCACCAAGATGATCGACCGCAACACCACCATCCCGACCAGCAAGTCCCAGGTGTACTCCACCTACGCCGACATGCAAACCAGCGTGGAAATTCACGTGCTGCAAGGCGAACGGGCCATGGCTAACGGCAACAAAACCCTGGGCCGGTTTATGCTGAATGATATTCCTCCGGCACCCCGCGGCGTACCGCAAATTGAAGTTACCTTCAACATTGACTCCAACGGTATCGTCAACGTGTCCGCAACCGATAAGGGCACCGGCAAGAGCCAAAAGATCACCATCACCTCTTCAAGCGGTTTGTCCGACGAAGAGATCGACCGGATGATGAAGGATGCCGAGGCGCATGCTGAGGAAGACCGCAAGCGCAAGGAACTGGTGGAAGCCAAGAACAATGCGGACCAACTGGTCTACACCGTGGAAAAGACCATCAAGGATCTGGGCGACAAGGTAGACGCCGGCGAAGTGGAAAAAGCCAACGCCGCCAAGGAAGCTGTTAAAAAAGCCCTGGAAGGCGACGACGTGGATGCGATCAAGAAGGCAACCGACGAGCTGTCCGAGGTAGTGCAGCAGCTGTCCGTGAAGATGTATGAGCAAATGGCGGCCCAGCAGCAAGCTGAAGGCGCAGGCGAAGCAGGCGGCAACGCTGGTCCGAAGGCCGACAATGTGGTCGACGCCGACTACACTGTAGTAGACGAAGACAAGAAATAAGCTGCTGATAAAAGGGCAGGCAATATACAGTGC
>JAEWAA010000198.1 GCA_023391955.1 Bacillota bacterium
GCATATATGACCCGGAAGCTGGGAGCGGATGCGGGTGTTATGATCTCCGCCTCCCACAACCCGGTAGAGGATAACGGCATCAAGTTCTTCGGCGGCGACGGCTACAAGCTGCTGGACGATACTGAGCTGGAAATTGAAGCATTGATGGATGCGGAAAAGGATGAGCTGCCCCGTCCTATCGGTGGCGATCTGGGTACGGTTACAGAAGAGCCTGACGGCAAGCTGGCTTACCTGGAGTTCCTGAAGGAAACGGTAACCTCTTCCTTCGCTGGCCTCAAGATCGTATTGGACTGCGCCAACGGTGCCGCTTATGAGCTGGCTCCCCGGGTATTCCGGGAGCTGGGCGCAGAGGTAATTGCCACAGGCGCCACACCTAACGGCTTGAACATTAACGATGGCTGCGGCTCCACTCATCCGGAAGCATTGGTTGAGGAGGTCCGCCGTCATGGAGCGGATCTGGGGCTGTCCTTCGACGGGGACGCAGACCGCCTGATCGCCATCGATGATCAAGGGCAAGAGGTGGATGGCGACTATATCCTCACTATCTGCGGCGATGCCATGAACAAGGCCGGGCGGCTGAACCACAGCACGGTGGTTACGACGGTAATGGCCAATATCGGCTTCTTCAAGGGAATTGAGAAACTGGGGCTGAATGCGGTGCAAACCGCGGTAGGTGACCGTTATGTCATGGAAGAATTGCGCCGCGGCGGCTACAACCTGGGTGGCGAGCAGTCCGGGCATGTGATTTTCCTGGACTACAACACCACCGGAGACGGCATTCTGACCGCTCTGCAGCTGGTGGATACCTTGGTGAAATCCGGCAAGAAGCTCTCCGAGCTGAAAGCAGCCATGCGCAAGTTTCCGCAGGTGCTGGTGAATGTACGGGTGGCGGACAAGAGCAAGTACAAGGGCAACATAGCCATTGACGAGGCCATCGCTGCTGTGGAGCGGGAGCTTGGGGACAACGGCCGTGTGCTGGTCCGTCCGTCAGGTACCGAGTCCCTCATCCGCGTAATGGCGGAGGGACCGGAGAAGAATCAGGTAGAAGCTTATGTGAACCAGATTGTCGAGGTTGTACAGCGGGAACTGGTCTAACTTGATATAGGAAAGCTGCAGTGAACCGCCGCCTTGGTGCGGCGGTTTTCGGTAGCTGCCGAATTTAGGCCAGGCTGAAAGGCTTTGCAAGGATAAATAGTTGTTGCAACCGGGTATGAAAATGAATAAGATGATGATATGTCATTTCAGCAGGAAAGTGAGGGTTGCGATTGTTGCACGACAAAGCGCCAGAGCTTGGGGCGCGGGGAGGACAGAGTATCGGCGCAGTTTGCCTTGAAAGAATGCAAGTCCGGCCGGGAGCCGGCGGCTGTGGTGCCGCGGCAGGTCAGATTTGATAAGGCGGATGCACGATGTTGAGCTGTTTTGAACCGGCGCAAGCTGACGAGGTGAAGGTGTTCGGATTTTTCGGCGGGGACCTTCCGGTCTTGGGAAAGTACGCATCCAGGCCGTGAAGCTGGAAGGCAAATCGGCGCGGGCAACCGGCCGCACAAGATTCCAGCAGGATGCTTGATGAATATTGAACTTGCCGTCCGTGTGGATACGGATGTGCTATATAGCGTTGCCTAGTTTGATGAGCCCCCATCTTTGAAAAATTTCTGTATGGGGACCCATAGGCCGTGTCTGAAAACCCGTTGAGGGCATCTTTTAGCGCCTTTTCGTCCCTTGCTGCGTTACTTTCGCTTGACGTACCCCCGGTACGCCTGCGCAAAAGTGCCTTGCCATGAACAAAAATTCGCTAAAATCTGCTCCCCTCGGAGTTTTCAGACACGCCCTGGTTTCACATTGTTAAAAACGGGAATGGGAAATGACGCTATAAGTCTGTCTGCTTGGCCTGATTTGGCTTATGGGAAAGCCTCCATGCCTTTTTTCTCGAAAAAAAGGACATCCGGAAGGTCTGTTCAGTTCTGCTCTTATGAAAACTTAAAACAAATGGAGGAATTATATATGTGCGGTATTGTAGGTTATGTGGGTAAACGGGATTCCAAGGATATTCTGATCGAGGGTCTGAAGAAGCTGGAGTACCGGGGTTATGACTCCGCTGGGGTTGCCGTATTCACCCAAAACGGGCTCGAAGTCCGCAAAACCAAGGGCCGTCTGGCCGTGCTGGAATCCGCTTTGGATGAGAAGCCGCTGCACGGCTCCATCGGCATCGGGCATACCCGCTGGGCAACCCACGGCAAACCCTCCGATGTGAACTCCCACCCGCATACGGACAACGCCCTTAAGTTTTCTGAGGTGCACAACGGCATCATCGAAAACTACATGGCATTGAAGGATGAGCTGATCGCAGGCGGCGCCAACTTTGTCTCCGAAACCGATACAGAGGTCATTGCCCACCTGATCGCTTCCGTTTATGAAGGGGACATTGTAAAGGCTGTACAAAAGGCCGTTTCCCGTATGCGCGGCGCTTTTGCATTGGGTGTATTGACCGAATATGAACCGGAGAAGCTGGTGGCTGTACGTCTGGCCAGCCCGCTGATTATCGGTGTTGGCGAAGGGGAAAACTTCATCGGCTCCGACATTCCGGCTATTCTGGAGCATACCCGGAACGTATATATTTTGAACGACGGCGAAATGGCTCTTCTGACAAAAGACGGCGTCGAATTAATGACAATCGAGGGGAACTTTATTTCCCGGGAATTATTCCATGTCGATTGGGATATTACTACAGCTGAAAAAGCTGGATTTGATCACTTCATGCTGAAGGAGATTCATGAGCAGCCGAAGGCTTACCGTGACACCATGGGAGCACGTCTAAATGACGCTGGCACTGCCGTTCAGCTGCCCGAGTTGAAGCTTACTGCTGAGCAAATCAAGGGTATCAGCCGGATTCATATCGTGGCCTGCGGCACCGCTTATCATGCAGGACTGGTCGGCAAAAATATGATCGAACAACTGGCCCGCATCCCGGTGGAAACCGATGTGGCCTCCGAATACCGCTACCGCAGCCCGATTATTACCAAGGACACCCTGGTAATCGTGGTGAGCCAGTCCGGCGAAACCGCCGACACTCTGGCCGCTCTGCGCGAAGCCAAACGCAACGGTGCCCATGTTCTGGCCATTACTAACGTGGTAGGCAGCTCGGTAGCCCGTGAAGCGGACAGCGTGATCGTAACCTGGGCCGGCCCGGAAATCGCCGTGGCTTCCACCAAGGCATATACGTCCCAGTTGATCGCCTTCTCCCTGTTCTCCCTGTTCCTGGCGCAAACCCTGGGTACACAAACGACAGAAGCGATTACCGAAACCATCACGGCTATGAAGCAGCTGCCGGAGCAGGTGGAAAGCATCCTGGCCCGCGGTGACGAAATCAAGGCGTATGCCGAGGAAATCGCCAAGCACAAGGACCTGTTCTTCATCGGCCGCGGCGTGGATTATGCCGTTGCCCTGGAAGGCTCCTTGAAGCTGAAGGAAATTTCCTACATCCACTCCGAAGCCTATCCGGCCGGTGAGCTGAAGCACGGTACCCTGGCCTTGATCGAAGAAGGCGTTCCGGTCATCGCATTGGCGGTGCAGGAGGATCTTTTCGAAAAAACAGTCAGCAACGTCAAGGAAGTCAAAGCCCGCGGCGCCCACGTCCTGGGCCTCGGCCAAGAAGGCCACGAGGAGCTGCCCAAGGCGGTGGACCAAGTATTCAGCATCCCGCGTACCGTCAGCCTGCTGACCCCGGCCCTCTCCGTCGTGCCGCTGCAGCTGCTGGCCTACTACGCCTCCCTGGCCCTGGGCCATGACGTGGATAAACCGCGTAACCTGGCGAAGAGCGTTACGGTGGAGTAAGAGAATAATAAGTGGAGCTGAACATGAAAGATGAAAATAAAGTTTTAGACTGAAAAATAAAGTATTAGACTGTGAAAAAATAGTTGTAGACTGAGTAAAAATAGTTTTAGACTGCTGGGGATGACAGCATTTACTTAATATTTTACAGACATCATGGCTCAAGCCCCGTAATTATGAATTCATAATTACGGGGTATTTTTGTTTATGGAGTGGTTTCTATGAATCTCGGAGAAAAAATCAGATATATACGTAAGGCACATAGTTTAAATCAAAAGGAATTTGCAGAACGGCTTGGAGTCTCTCAAGGCACCTTAAGTGATCTTGAACGTGGGACTTGCTCTCCATCTTCCGAAACCATTGCAGCATTACGTATTGCCTATCATTGTGATTTAAATTGGCTGTTTGATGGATCCGAAAATAATGCTGGATCTGAACACTTTACTATAAAGGCTTCGTCCGAGGAGAAAGAATTAATTGAGCTTTTTAGATCTCTACTAAAAGAAGATAAAGATGAGTTCATAGAAATCGGAAGGTTAAAAGCGAAGAAAAGAAAATAATCCGTATACGGATATAAAATGAATATAAATATCCGATGTGTGCAAAGATGGTAATATCAACTGATCTTAGGGGTGTTACCATGGAACAAAGTAAGGAAACGGACATCGGCATTATTACACCAAAAGGCATTTGGTTTGAAGGTATGATCTTCTCTTGTTCGCTAGCTATTAAGGAGAGATGGTACCAGATATCTGAACATATAGGCGGTTGGCCAGTAGCTATTCGATATAGCGCAGAGTTACCCAACGAAATTTACATAAGGTTACATGATGGCAGTTATACCAAATGCTCTCGGATTGACCACATTAATCTTGAGTCATCCACAGTAGCTGAATACTATATAGAATTACAACGTTTGGCAGCATTACGGAAGGCATCGTTAAAGAGTAAACGACTGAAGAATAGAGAAGACATCCATATAGATGAGTAATCAGGGGTGGAACAATGGCAAAGCGGAATCGGCAGACAACAGCCACTAAAATCGAGAAAATGATCAAGGAAGGCCGCGGCCAAGGGGAAGGTAAAGATTATAAACCTTGGATCGTTGTTCAGGATGTACCATCGGAAGGGAGAGCAACGCGTGGTGTAGGTTGGACAACTGGCCGGAAACACGAACTGTTGTCTGATATTGAGCGCGACTACTGCTATCTCCTTGATTATATGCCCGAAGTCACTGATATCCGTGAGCAATATCCTCTTCTCCCCCTGGAAGAGACGCTTCTAATAGCTGAATCAATCGGAGTCGATCATCCTGCAGATCCGCAAACAAAAGAACCTGTAGTGATGACTTCAGACTTTATGATCACCTACAAAGACAAGGAGTTTGTTAGGACAGTGAAGCCATCATCTAAATTAGATGATGATCGTGTAATAGCAAAGTTTGAAATCGAACGACGTTATTGGGCGAGTAGGAACATGGATTGGGGAATCATTACGGATTCCGATTTACCTGATGCGTTAATTCGGAACATCGAATGGATCCACCGGGAATACCACAATGACGCGGTTAAAGAACTGACCCCCTACATCATTGCTAACATAGAGAAAGTTCTTGCTAAGAGATTATTAGAAGGGGCTGCCATTTCTAAAAGCTGTCTTGAAATTGATCAGCAGTTGGGTTTTGATGGTGGTACCTGTCTAACATTGTTTCGACATTTTATCGCAAGAGGAGTGTGGAATGTTGACATGATGGAACTGATCATTCCATCTCTGCCTGCAAAGAGCTTTACTATTAATACTGCTAATCTTCGGAATATTGCTCTAGGGGGGTAAGACAATGATACCTATAGTCGAAAATATGGTTATCGAATGGAACTCATTAGATACGGATACGAAATACTTGGAACGTATACTATGGGTCTCCCCCTCTAGTGATTTTGTCTTCAGCATTAATTTAGACGATGATAAAGCATTTCCAGTCGTCAAAACTTATGTGGAATACAAGGCTGGTTTTGAATCTGGTATATGTAAGTCCGTGAATTGGGTCAATGAAAATTTCCCTATAACGGACGAGTCCATTGCTAAGGAACATGCGGACATTCGAGATAAAGCTTGGGAGGCAATCTATCCGATCGTACTGGAAGAACCGGATTGTTTTGATAGTAGATTGCGAGGCGTGTTAGTAAGAACAACTGTCGAGAAAACAGCCTTACATAAAAGTACGGTATACCGATATTTAAGGCGATATTGGCAAGGCGGAAAAATGAAGAATGCACTCCTCCCCTTTTATAATAACTGTGGCAATTTCGGTGAAGATAAGAAAGTAGGAGAAGTAAAGAGAGGCCGTCCTCGTAAATTTGAAGATAAGGAAATAGGCATCAATATTGACGAAGAGACAAAACGTCTCCTTCGTTCCGGGGTTAGACTATACTACAATGACAAACTAAAATCCCCGTTGAAACGAGCATATCAACAAACCCTAGAGAAGTTTTTCGTTGTAGGATACAGGCAGGAAGGTAACGCAAAAATTCCTATCCTCCCTCCTCCTGATCAACTTCCCACTTTCGGACAATATCGCTATTGGTTCAACAAAGAAATGAATCTAGAGGAAACATTAAAAAGTCGGCATGGGAAGAAAAGGTTTGAATTGACTTATCGTCCTGTTCTAGGAAGCTCGACCCAAGAATCTTTTGGGCCGGGATCCAGATTTCAAATCGATGCAACGATTGCCGATGTGTACTTAGTCAGTGAGTACCGAAGAGATTGGATCATTGGGCGCCCCGTCATTTATGTCATAATTGATGTTTTTAGTCGATACATCACCGGAATCTATGTTGGATTGGAAGGTCCGAGTTGGATTGGTGCGAGTATGGCATTATTTAATATGACTACGGATAAAGTAAAGTTCTGCGCGGAATACGGGATTACCATCTCGCCGGATGAATGGGCCTGCCACCATTTGCCGCAAATTATTACTGCGGATCGAGGCGAGTTAGAAGGAACAATGCCCAATCACTTAATTGATAACCTTGGAGTCTTTGTCGAAAACACCCCTCCATATAGAGCAGATTGGAAAGGGGTAGTGGAGCAGCAGTTCAATCTATTGAATATACGGAGTATCAAGTTTATTCCCGGTGCGGTAAAAGAACGAATTCGTGAACGGGGTGAAAGGGATTACCGTCTTGATGCCAAGCTTACCCTGCGGGAATTTACTCAAATCATGATAGAAAATGTTCTTTATCATAACAACAAGCATCACATGCGCTGGTACCAGCGGAATGAATTCATGGTTGCAGAAGACGTGCTGCCTATTCCCAGGGATTTATGGCATTGGGGAATCATAAATCGTAATGGTAAGTTGAAGACTCAGCGGGAAGATATCATAAAATTAAATCTTATGTATAGCGGCCAAGCGACGGTGACAGCTGCCGGAATTCAGTTTAAAGGAATGCATTATGGCTGTGACATAGCTCTGAAGGAACAGTGGTTTGTAAAAGCCCGGGCCGGGAAAACGTGGAAAGTTAAGATTAGTTATGATCCACGGTCCACTAACGAAATCTACTTATGGCTTGAGGATGGTCAACACTTTGAGACTTGCACTTTACTCGAACGCGAGAATCGCTATCTTAATAAGCGGTTTGAGGAAGTAGAGGATCTTCTTGAAGTTGAAAAGCATCAAGGGCGAGCTCAAGAAGTAAATAACATGTTGGCTAAAATAGAGCTTGATGTCTATACGAAGGCTATCGTAGATGAGGCTACCCAGAAAACGGACCGGGCCATCAAAAATAGCACAGAGAGCAATGCGCAGCGAATTAAAGGTAGCAGAAGACATCGCAGTGAAGAAAAGCAGCAAAATCGCACCACTGAGGCATTCCGTTTATCTGATACATCTAAACCAACTGATAAGCCAGTTGATAATGTTGTACCGATAAGCCGTAATTCAGAAGCAGGATCAGGAAAACCCGAAAGCTCATACATTCCGCCGGTTAACAAGCTTTCGAAGATAAAGGCATTCCTTCAAGAGGATGGTGATGAAGATGAGTGACTTCGATATTCCACTGTTCCAATTTAGCCGAGGTAATTTCATTGAGGCTGATTACCAGGACCCACTGTTGGAGGATTACCGGAATAATCCTCTATTGGAGGCATTACCACCAATCTGGGACACGGAAACAGTTGTCAAAAGTCTTGCCTCGAAACCCATCTTCATCCCATCGGAGAGAGATTTTCCTGTTCATTTGCGGCTTCATTGTGTGCAGCGTATTTCTCGTGATTTCTTCCAACCTCTATCTCGACATTTGGAGTTGGAACAAAACATCTCTAGGCTTCTTAGAGACGGTTATGTGGGGCGAAACCCATTAACGCCTAACTATGCCTTCCGGGCACGTAAAGACGCTTATGGGCTCATTATGAAAGGCTACACAGGTGGCTATCCGGTTAATACTCCCACATCAGCTGGGTTTGCACTTGTTGGGATATCCGGGATCGGCAAGTCGAGTAGTCTGCTTCGCATTCTTCAGATGTATCCCCAAGTTATATTGCACCAAAAGTACAAGGGACAAGCGATGCCAGCACCCTACCAAATCGTTTGGCTAAAAATGGACTGCCCCCATGATGGTTCTATCCGTGGGCTATGCCTGAACTTCTTATTAGCCGTCGATTCGTTGGTAGGAACCAAATACTATAAAAAGAATGCTACGAAAAATCCAGATGAGCTGTTACCCTTAATGGCCCAAGCTGCTGCTGTACATTGCCTTGGTGTACTGGTTATCGATGAAATCCAAAATCTACAGGAAGCCAAAGATGATCGAGCGGCTCAGATGCTTAACTTCTTCGTTCAATTGGTCAATACGATAGGTTTGCCGGTTATATTGGTCGGCACCTACAAAGCCTTGCCTGCATTAAACGGTGAGTTTAGGAACGCCCGTCGTAATAGTGGTCAAGGGGATGCCACCTGGCATCATTTTAAGAAGGATGAAGAATGGACATGGCTACTTCAAGGTCTATGGAAATATCAATGGACGAAGCAAAAGGCTAAATTGGATGAGACGTTTGTTGATGTTATGTATGAGGAGTCACAAGGAATCTCCGATGTTGCCATAAAGCTGTTCATGCTTGCTCAATGGAGAGCATTGGAGCGTGAAGAAGAGTTTGACAACATTACACCGCAGCTAATCCGTTCCGTGGCTCAAGACCGACTTACTCTAATTCGTCCTGCATTAGAAGCCCTTAAGTCAGGCAAGAAAAAGCAAATACAGAAGTTTGCCGATATTTACTCCAGTGTATCTATTGATGATTATCTAGACAGAATTGAAGCGGAGCAACGTCAAGCCGAGCGCTTGGAGGTTATACGAAATGAACTTGGATTTGATGTTGAAGAGCAAACGATCGCCGAAACGAGTGCTTGGCTTATCGATGCCGGAATTGATGAGAAGTTAGCTGAAGATGCGGCTCGGGAAGTGATTCAAGAGAATCTAAGTGCACTGGATCAAATCGACATCCATAAAGAAGCACTTAAGCTCGCAATAAAGAAGCAGAACAGTGACTTTAAGAAAGTATCGAAGGCCCCCAGGAGCCCTAAGGGTAAAGGCGTACCGACCGAGCCCCAAGATCTTAGGCTCATTGTACTGCAAGGACGTAAACAAAAGAAAAGCGCTTATGAAGCTCTTA
This sequence comes from Bacillota bacterium, assembly GCA_023391955.1. Lineage (GTDB taxonomy): Bacteria > Bacillota > Bacilli > Paenibacillales > NBRC-103111 > Paenibacillus_AR. Next base: position 9,499 of record JAEWAA010000198.1, read on the forward strand.
AGGTTGCCTCTTATATTAAAGACCCAATGGAATTTATAAACTAAGGGTTGTGAAAATATGCACGGGTGTAAGTTGCCAATTCCATATCCGGATGAGCTTCTCTATAGTGTTATAGCTCGTTATCACATGAGAGCTGGGAATAACAGTCCTAAGTGGACCCTAAGAGAGTTGTTCGGGACGGAGAACGTTATTCTAACCTTAGATCTTCCAAGTCATATAAGTGCACTTACTAATTTAAGTTCGCCCGATGGTTTAGGAGAAGATTATTGGATTGGTCAACATACCCTTCTTCCCATTTATGCCCCGTTCCTCCCGATTACTCGGGTCGAGAAAGTAAGAAGCCTCCTGAAAGGAAATGACGGCAGCGGAATTCATGTGCTCATAGGCATAACAGCAAGTACGATAGAACGACCGGGTAATTTACTGTACTGCCCAGATTGTTATGACCAAGATATACGCCGCTTTGGCGAGCCTTATTGGCATCGCGTTCATCAAGTGCCAGGAGTTCTTGTTTGCCCTGATCATGGAGAAGTTCTACATAGAGTCGTAGAACCCGAGGTGGACCGGCACGGATTGTTTGCACTTCCAATATCCAAGGAACTATTCGCATCTGTACCGGATTTGAAAGTAAACATTACCGACATTGAACGTGAGGAACTCATTGAAATCGCACGGGATATGCAGGCATTGTTTAGCAACAGCAATGGTTTCAAGCTATTCGATATCAAGATGGGCCTCTTAGGGAAATTGTCTGAATTAGGATTAGTTTCCTCCGGGGAAAGGGTAAGGCAACAGTACCTATTGGAGCGTTTTGTAGGGCACTATGGAAAGTCTATGCTTCGTTTATTGGATAGCCTTCCAGAAAGCCCTGAGCATTCATGGTTAACTCATGCAACAAGACGACAGAGATACGCTATACATCCATTAAGAATGGTACTGCTAATTCGTTTTTTATACGGTTCTCTTAGGGAGTATATGGACCAGAAAGATGGTCCGTATTTACCCTTCGGAAGAGGACCCTGGCCTTGTTTGAACAAAGCAGCTGAACACTACAGGGTCGAGGTAATCGATAATCTTCAAATCAAGCGTTGTTCCTCAGCAGGAAACCCGATAGGAATCTTTCTTTGTAGTTGTGGGTTTGCTTATTCTAGACGCGGTCCTGATACGAGTGAGAAAGACCGGTTTGTCCGGGGGAGAATTGTGTCATTCGGTGATACTTGGCTTAACAAACTAGATGAAACTATGAAAAATGGGTTATCCTATCGTGCCGCGGCGAAAATGCTAGGAGTAGATCCCGTAACGGTAATCAAATATTCAAAGAACCATGAGGCAATATTGGCAAGTAAAAAAGAAATGCAACACCGGATTAGAACGCAGCCCAAATTACCGAAACGAAACAAGGCAGCAACCCAAGCTCCTAGAGTGAATTGGGAGCTAAGGGATCTTGAACTTAGCTGGCAAGTGGAGCAAATATGTTTAGAAATGTTGAAGCCATTAAATCAGAAGCCAGTTCGTATATGTGTAAGAACAATTGGAAAACGGTTGAAAAAGCTGGGTTTGTTGGAGAAGAGCTTGCACAAGCTTCCAATAACGCAAAGAATCCTCCATCAATATCTAGAGAATTACACTCAGTTTCACATGAGAAAAGTAAGGTGGGCTGCAGAGATGATGTCTGGCGAATGGCCGCTAAAGAAATGGAAAATTGAGAAAAGGGCTTGTCTTCGACCTGGCTATTCTTCTGAGGTGCTCGAAGAAATATATCGATGTATTGGGCAGAGTAATTTGGGTAAGACATTACCGTCCGTTGGAGTGAGTGATGTATGGGTGCATTGACATTAAGATCCTGGCCCTACCCAAAAGGTGAGGAATGGGAGTTAATCTGGTTTGGCTCGCCATTCATGGATTATAAGGACAACTGGAGGATTCGGGTTGCGTTTCGGAATCGGACTGGTGAAGTAAATGTCCATTCCTATCCTTGGGGGACACTTCCCTACCTTCGTATGGGACAAGTGTTTAAAGATGGAGCATTTGACGAAATAAAGCCTTTAAGCGGCTCTGTATATAGTTTATCTATTGATTCTATGGACCAAGGGATAGTCGATAATGGATTTTCATTGCCAAAGCGATTAATTGACTTCAAGAAAGAACGAGACCTAGGGATACAGAAGATTGTTCAATACAAATCTAATGGGCTAACGTTTTGTGTACCCATAATTGAATTGATTAGATCCATGTTTGTTAATTGCAGATTCCTAGCATATTACCTAATGCAGCCGCATGGATTAGAAATTTTGGTTCAGAAAAGCAACCTTCATAACGGTAGTCTTGATTTTGATCTAAGTGCCAGGGTACCACGTAAGTTGGCAACTGAAACGAATGCTCAACATCTATCATGGATTTATGAAGAAAGAGAAATTCGCAACATGTGGGATTCCATATATCAAAATGTATTTAGGCAAGCTCTAAGAATGTCACCCCATAATCCTAAGGTTTCATTACGCAAGGGTATCCCTTTTGAGATCGACCTCCCTCGTGTAGGACCTATTGAGATGTATGTTCGGGGAGATAAGTTTATTAACCACGTATTGGTGAAAGAGGTCATTGCGTTTAATG
>JAEWAA010000204.1 GCA_023391955.1 Bacillota bacterium
GCCTGGGCCAGATGCGCCCGTTCAAACACAACCCGGAAATTCTCCAGATTGGCGAAGCTTTTGGGCAGCGTAAACGGCCCCGCCGAGCCAAACTCGCTTTTATCCTTGAAGGCATTGACAAAAACCACATAAGGCGGAAAAACTACTACAAAGACGGCCGCCATCAACAGAAAATATTGGATGCTCTTCAGTACAGGCTGTTGTTTCACGCCCTATTCCCCCTTCCTGTTGATGACTTTGCTTTGAATGCCCAGAATCACAATGGTTATGAATAGCAGCACAATGCTCATGGCCGATGCCAGCCCGTAATTATTATATTGGAACGCCGTTTCAACGGTTTTGAATACGAAGGTAGTGGAAGCCCCTGCCGGGCCGCCTGCAGTAAGTACAAAAGGCAAATCAAACACGGATAACGCGCCGCTGATGGTTAAGAACATATTCAATTCGATGATCTTGGCCAGATTGGGCAGAGTCAGATTCCAGAATTGCTGGAAGCCGTTGGCCCCGTCTATGGTTGCAGCCTCGTAGATGTCTCCGGGAATCGCCTGCAGCGCACCGATATAGATGACCATGTTGTAGCCCATAAACCGCCAAAAGCCTACGGAGGCTAACGAAAAATTCACAATCTTCGCATTGCCCAGCCAGCTTGTTTGCAAACTGTCCAAACCGATCAGACCCAACAAAGCGTTAAGGGAACCGTTGGTGGTGTCGAATACAAACTGGAACATAAACGCAACCGCAATCCCATTCATTATAAAGGGCAAAAACAGAATCATCCGGAAAAAATTGCGCCCCTTCAGCTTTCCGTTCAAGATGACAGCAAACAGCAGCGCTGCGATATTTTGAACGATGCCTACCAGAAAATAAGGAATCTGATGCAGAAATACCCCGAAAATCTTCGGGTTCCGGAATACCTCGGCATAGTTGTCCCAGCCGATCAGCTTTTTGTCGGGGCTGAGCCCATCCCAGTTGGTAAAGCTCAAGTAAACCAGCTTGATGGCCGGATAAAATGTAAAGGTACAAAGCAAGGCCATCGGAACCAGCAAAAATCCGGTAACAATCAGCCATTTTTGAGTTTTGTACGGCAATGTGCTGAACATGTCGGTTTCCTTCCTTCCTCCGAAAAGCTGCTTGCGGAAGCAAAATGGATTACCCGGAGTCCCTGGATAATCCATTCCGCACCCCAAAGCGGTTATATTTTTATAGACTGCCAGCCGTCGTTAGAAACCAAGTGACTTTTTGGCATCCGCCCACTGTTTATTGAATTTGTCAAACACCTCTTGGCTTTTGCCCAGCACAAATTCCTGTACAATGGCGGGAGGATCAATTTGGGCTTTATTCTGGGTAGCGATGGCTTGGTCGTTATCCGGAACCCCTTCGATAAATACCGGGTTGGAGGCCTTGAATTCCGTCAATTGAGCCAATTCAGGCTGCTTATCCTTCAGAACCGGGATAAAGCCTGCAAAGCTGTCAAAGCCCGATTCTTCAATCATCCATTTGACAAATGCCTTGGCGGTTTCTTGATTCTTGGAATTTTTGTTCACCGCATAGAACCAGTCCGGATTCAACGGAGCATTGGTTTTGCCGGAATTGTCATAGGGCATCGGGAAAAATCCGATATCCTCCGATTTGGCGCCGTTTTCGATAATCTGGTTAATGACCCAGTTGCCCAGGAAGTACATGGCGAACTTGCCGGTGGCCACATCCTTTTTGGACTGCTCCCAATTGGTGGAATTGATGTCCGGCTCCAGGAAGCCCTTCTCGTACATGGTTTTCAGGATCCCCATGGACTTGCCGTAACCATTATCCAATGTATACGGGGTATTGGTTTTGATCCGGTCATTACCCAGCTGGGCACTTCCGGCAATGACGGGGGGCAGATCATAAACCCAGGATTGAAGCGGCCACTTGTCCTTGAAGTTGGACGCCAGCGGCACAATGCCCTTGGCCTTCAGCTTTTCCGCTGCAGCATACAATTCGTCCAAGGTTTTAGGTGTCGCTGTAATGCCAGCATCCTTAAACACCTTTTTGTTATAGACAATGCCCGATGTGGAAGCGCCGGAGGCAATTCCGTACATTTTTCCGCCGGTAGCCTTAAAGTCCTTGAAGTAAATTTTTTCGTTCAGGCCCATATCATCCAGCGGTGCAAAATACTTGGGCAAATCAGAATTGGGTATGGTGGGGACCAGCAGAACATCGGGATAATCGGCGGAGGCGATCCGGACCTTCACGTTCTTGTCATAGTCGCGGATTGCTTCAAATTCAATGTCGGCATTGGGGTATTTTTCCTTGAAACGTTTGGCGTAATCCTTGTATTCCTTGTCTACCATGTCGGTGCGGTTTGTCAAGAAGGTAACCTTGCCCTTAATATTGCTTCCGGGCTTTTCACTTGCTTTTGCGGTATCCGTAGCAGCAGGCTTGGCGGATTCTGCCGTTTTGCCATTGTCACTGCTTCCGCCGCATCCGGCTGCCAAAGACAGGGTTATGACGGCCGCCAGGGCCCCAGGGATTACTTTATTCATCTTTTCTTACCCCTCTCATTCGTTTATAACGGACATGGATTCGCTTACATGTTGTATTATAGGCCGGTGCATCTTCTCTTTATAGGAGGCTGTATTGTGATTTATAGTCCTCAATTGTCACTTGAAGCTCACTTCATCCCCAGGGGCAAGCTCGGAATTTGCCTTCATATAAGCAATCAGCTCGTCCAAGCGGGTATAAGCCACGGCTACATAGGTGTCGGCTGCCCCGTAATAAACGGCGATGCGTCCGGTTTTGGCATCCTGCAGCGTTGCACAGGGAAAGACCACATTGGGCACAAAGCCTGTGGTTTCATAAGGCTTCTCCGGAGTCAGCAGATAATCACGGGTTCTGTACAGCACCTTGGACGGATCCTCCAAATCCAGCAGCGCGGCACCTATGCTGTACACAAAACCATTGCAGGTGCCGGATACCCCGTGATAGAACAGCAGCCAGCCCTCTGTCGTTTCAATGGGGGCTGGACCCGCGCCAATCTTGACGCTTTGCCACCAGCCTGAAGAGCTTCGGGACAAAACACGGCGATGTTTGCCCCAATGCACCAAATCCGGGCTTTCGCTAACGAAAATATCCCCGAAGGGCGTGTGGCCGCTGTCGCTGGGGCGGCTGAGGAGAAGATATTTGCCGTTGATCCGCCGCAAAAACAGCACTCCGTTGCGGTTGAAGGGAATAAACGGGTTCTCCAGCCGTACAAAGGTTTTAAAATCCTTGGTCATCCCCAGGCCAAGCGCCGCACCGCCAAAATCGGTGCAGAAAATAATGTAGTAGGTCCCATCAATCTCCACCAGCCGGGGATCATACGCATACAGAGGCTGGCAGGGTGCACCCGCTTCGTCGGTCAATTGAATTTCCTCCGCTTCGATGTCCCAGTGCAATGCATCCTTGCTGCGCCCAACATGAATTTGCGGCTTTCCATTCTTATGGTCTGCGCGAAATACCCCAATGAAAGAGTCCCCATAGGGTAAAACAGCACTGTTGAAAATCCGCGCCGCCTTGGGGATGGGATTCCAATGAATCACCGGATTTCCGTCATGCCTCCACATGACCCCCTCCTCTCCCTCCGGCTTGTTCTGCCAAGGCATATGAGGCAATGTCTGCCCTAAAATCCGCACATGCTGAGATTCCATTAAGTGTTTCCTCCTGTCAAAATTGATTATTTAGCTAATCGATTAGGTAAATCAAAGCTATTTTAGGCTTTTGCTTCAGGCTCGGTCAATGGCCTCCGTTGTCATTTTCTTCCGAAATGACAAGGGAAGACTATAAAGGGGTGGCAGTTGAGAAAAAAGCTCCTTGCCCGAAGGCAAGGAGCTTTTATTTAACGCAAACTATATATTATGCGGCTTAACGGAATCGCGGTATACCGGCTTGGCCTTCACCAAAACACGCCCGGCCGTTTCATCGTTGTGCTTGATCTTGCGGATCATCATCGCTACCGCCGTCTCCGCCATCTCCCGCATATTGACCTCCATGGTCGTCAGCTTCGGCTCGCAGAGCGTAGAGTATAAGTCATTGTCAAACCCTGTCACCGAACATTGCTCCGGCACCTGTATCCCCTTCTTCTGCAGGTGCATTACCAGATTGTAGGCAACCTGGTCGCAATTGCAGACAAAGGCGGTAGGCAGCGGGGCCGGCAGGGTGATTTCCGTGAACCGACCCAGCTCGTCCCTGTCGCTTAGAACATACTCGGGGCGAAGGGGGAGCTTATGCTCCAGCAATGATTTGCAATAGCCCAGATAACGGTCCTGAATGCTGCTGGTGGAATAAATATTCCCCACAAATGCAATGTCCCTGTGGCCTTCTGCGATCAGATAATTGGTCATTTCATAGGATCCGAAGAAATTATCCCCGACTACACTGTCCACAGGCTGGTCCGTGTAAAAGTCAAGCAGCGTCACGGGTATCCCCGTGCCCAGGAATGCATGCACATAGGCCTTGTCCAGCTGGCCCAAGAGAATGAACCCGTCCGCTTTCCTCTCGTTATAGATCCGCGGCAGTGCAAGACTGGCTTCATCCTCCGCATGCAGCACATGCAGAAGACCGGAATACTGATATTCCTCCAGAGCCTGCACAAGCTGCTGGTAAAACTGCATATAGAACGAGTGGCCTGCTCCTGTGTAGCGCTCTGCAATGACCACTCCGATATTGTAGGAGCAGCCTTCCTTCATGGACTTTGCGATGGTATTTAACCGGTACCCCAGCTGCGCTGCTGTTTCCTTTACCTTAACCCGCAGCTCCTCACCGACGCCATCCTTGCCGTTCAGAGCCTTGGATACCGTCACCGTGCTGATTCCCAGCTTTTCTGCGATATCTCTCATGGTTATATTGGCGTTCATGCACCCATCCTCCAGCCTAATCGATAACCTTGCCGTTAGCATATAAGCTGTGGGGCATGATTGTCAATCCGGTTCTCCGCCTCAGCCCGTCTCATCATCACGGATAATTCGTTCGTATACTACGGATAGATGCTTCCAAGGCCTGGCTGGTTTTCACCTCCACCACCACACGGATTCCCTTGCTCTCTGCAAGCGCTAGCCTGTCATTGATGGGAACCTGACCCGTGTAGAGACGGGCATGGTCCTGCTTTCCGTCAAAATCATGCAGATGCATGTGCTTTAACCGGTCCAGGTAATCTGCAATCACAGGCCCCTCCGCAAAGCCGGTTTTGGCATCATGGCCCACATCCCAGGTCAGAGCAAATTCCGGGAAAACCGCCAGCCTGTCCAGGGCCTCCCGGATAAACGGCAGGTGGAAGTTGCACGCATTTTCGGTACAGAGCAAAACTCCCTTTTCTCGGGCATAAGGATAAAGCTCCGCATAAGAAGCCGTCAGATTGGCGAGAAAGGTTTCCTGATGGGCTTCGTAAATCCAGATTTTTCGGTCAGGCAGGGTAAAATAAACGCCCGGGTTCAAATGCAGATTCAGAATCCCGATCTCTGCCCCACTGGCCCAATCAATGGCCTCCTTGCACCGCTGCACATGACCCTGACGCATGGCACCATGGATGGATCCCAGATCCAATTCCTCCGGCAGGTGAACGGTCAGCTCCACCCCGTATTCCCGCTTCAGCCGCCGCAGCTCCGCATAACCCGTCACCTCCGGATTGCAGACCGGCAGATTCATGTTAATCTCCACAAACTCCAGGCCAAGCCTCCGGCACAGCTCCAGGTTATCCTCCAGCCCGGCATATTCCACAAGAGTCGGCATCCCCAGCTTCATTCGGCTTCCCCTCCGTCATCTAACAATCGATCCAGATGTAATGCTTATCCGCCGTTGACCGGGTTAAGGTCCCGTTATTCTTCAACGCCACGTTGATGGAGCCCTGGTTTCCCGGCCTTACGGTCACCAGCACCTGCCCCAGCTTCAAACGCCGTGCCTCCTCCAGCACCTTGCTTAACAGGACCGTGCCGTAGCCCTTATTCCGCTGTCCGGGCCGGATGGCATACCCGATGTTGCCGCCGTCCTCCCTCAGCCTGTCTGTCAGATGGTGGCGCAGCTTGGCGAAGCCCACCGGGTACCCGTCGGCATAGAGCCAATACGTGGTGCTCGGCACCATCCAGTCCGCCAGTCCCTCCCCCCGGGAAGCGGCATCCTGGCGGACCAGCCATTGCCGGAACTCCACCTGGGAGCACCCGTGCCCGCCGTTAATAAACCCATTCTCCGCTTTGGGAGTGTCCTGCAGCATGTCATAGATATCCTGGCCGTCTGTTACAGACAGCTTCCGCAGCTCAAAGTCCATTGACTGCCCCCCTGTTTCTACAAATCCTTCCCCATACAAACGCTCTCTTCACTATCCGTATAAGGTGCATACCGTTCTATTTCCACGTAGCCGTTTTTAGTGTACAGCGCTAAGGCCTCCGGCTGGCCATGCCCGGTCTCCAGAATGGCCCGTTCCTTGCCTGTTTCCTTCGCCCAGGTCTCCAGCTCCCGAAGAACCTGCCCGGCAATGCCTCTGCCTCTTTTTTCGTCCAAAACGTACATTCGTTTGATCTCCACGGTTTGATTTTCTGCCTCCTCCCGGAAGCACCCGCAGCCAACCGGCTTTCCGTCTTCATAGGCCACCACGGCCTTGGCACCCAGCTTGATCTTATTAAGAGGCTGAAAAAAATCCCGCGTCTCCGGATACCTGCGCTCCAAATCCTGATCCAGCAGCCCGATCAAGGTCTCAAAATCCACATCCTCTGAGGAAGTTCGTTTCAACTCTACCATCGTGTCTCCTCTTCTCTCTTTTATATATAGAGAAGCAACCCTCCACGGAAATTTCCTGCAGCGGGTTGCTTCTTTCTGATGTGATTCCTATCGTACCACGGAGGTACTGCTCCATCAAGAGGGTGATTCCATTTTATCCGTTCTTACACATCTTCCCGGTATTCGAAATAATCGAAGTCGGCAGGCCTCCGGAAGCCCGTCAGATCCTGACAGCATATGCCCACGAGCGACCCGGTGAACCACCCCTCCCGGCAGGCTTCATCGGACAAGGTACTGGCATCCAACACCGGCCCAACGGGAATATAGCCGCTTTCGTCAGTTACCGAATAGGCAAACTGCAGCTTGTCATGATCCACTGCCGCACGCAGCCACACCCGCTCCGCCTCCTCGGGCAGGGGGATATATCCGGCAGGTTCCGCATACACGTTGTTCACGGCAGACAGGATGCACAGGCAGCGCCCGTAATCGTCATGGTGAGTAAGATGGAGATAATAATAGTTCTCCGTATCGTACAGGCAGATCAGACCCGCCAATTGTTTGTAGATGGTAGGCCGGAATTCCACACAGGTGCTTGCCGTAAAAACAAAGGACTCCCACCGCCGGGCAATGAGGCTTTGGCGGTACTTCGAGCCTAAGCCCTCCCTTCCGTACAAGCGCAGATATCCGTTTCGTTCCGTCAGGGAATAGAAGGTTTCATCCAGCGGAATACGCAAGGACTGGAACCGGATATCCAACTGTTTCCCGTCAAAATCATCCCTTGCCGGCTTCACCGGGAAGGGGTGCAGCGGCAGTCCCGGACCTTCCACCTCCGCCTCCGGCAGCCCTGTACCGTTAGCCAACCGGAGCCAGCCGTCCTCTGTCCACTCTACCTTCTGGAGGGCCGTTTCCCGTCCCAGGGTATATTTCCGGTCGCCTTTTTCCGTGCGGTTCTCCAGCGCCCGCCCGCAGAGATGCGCCATGTACCATTCACCGGTTTGCGTTTCCACCAAATCCCCATGACCGGACTTCTGCAGCAGGAGTTCCGGATGGTTGCGGGCGGTCATAATGGAATTTCCTTCAAATGCCTCATATGGTCCGTACAGCTCCCGGGAGCGCAGGATGGATTGGCCATGTCCCTCTCCCGTGCCCGTATCGGCGGCGAACAGATAATAATACCCGTTGCGCTTATAGATGTGCGGGCCTTCGAAGAAACCCTCGTGGCTGGCAAAGATCGTCCGCGCTTCCCCCAGCATCCTCTGCTCTGACGGGGAATATTCCTGGAGCACCAGATGCCCTCTGTATTGTTTGTTCACCCGGTGATCCGTCACCATGCTGACAATATACTTCCGCCCATCCTCATCGTGGAATAAGGACGGATCGAAGCCATAGCTGTTCAGATAAACCGGCTCCGACCAGTCACCAAGGATATCGGTGGCGGTCACCAGATAATTATGGGTATCGTACATTTTGCAATAAAAGGAATTCACCACGGTGTACACCAGATAAAAGACGCCGTTGTCATAGGTCAGGCACGGGGCCCACACGCCCTGGGATGCGCCTACCCCGCGCAAATCCAGCTGGGAAACCCGGTTCAAGGGATGTCCGATCAGCTCCCAGTGGATCAAATCCCGGGAATGGTGGATCTGTACGCCGGGAAACCATTCAAAGGTGGAGGTAGCGATATAATAATCATCGCCCACCCGGATAATGGACGGGTCCGGATTAAACCCTCTCAGGACCGGATTCTTGATTGTAGTCATGAAATTGCTCTTCCTTTCTTATTCAGCTTCTAATCCTTGCACCGGCCCGCCGACAAGCTTCCGGTGTAGCCAATTCACACTTTTTCTTCCGTTTATCTCATGACTACCAGGATGAATATCCCAGGCAAATTGTCCGGCGGCATTCCACGCGGAATAATGCGCCTCCAGCCATGCAATGGCCTGCCTGGTAAACTCCACGGGAAAAATCGGGTCCAGTTCCCCGGACTCCACAAACAATGCCCGCGGTGCCATCAACCCGGCCAGCTCCGGCTGCTCCGCATCCAGAAGGAGGCCGGGCATATAATTGTCGATGCAATGATGCATCGCCAGGGTGCTGCCCCGGAAGGTATTGGTCCAGCCGCATAATACGGCCGCCTGGACCCGTTCATCCAATCCCGCCGTAAAGGCGGCAATCAGCCCTCCCCCGGAAAAACCGAACACCCCCATCCGGCTGCAGTCCACATCCGGTCTCGACGCCATGTAGTCCAAGGCTCTCATCGCTTCAAACACTCTCATCCCAGCCAGTGTCCGGCCATACATCAGCAGCTGGGAGGCCAAAGTGCCGCAGGAGCTGTAATTGGGGTTGGCCTTCAGCTCCTCCTCCATCCGGCGGACCCCGAAGCCCATGATCTCCGGAACCACCACCAGCATCCCCTTGCGGACCAATTGCACAGCGAACCGGTTATGAATGCCAGGCTCCTCCAGCTCCCGGCCCTGCTCATCCAGACCTGCCGCATCCCGCTGGCCATGGCCGTGGCCGTGGCAGGCAAGTACCGCAGGCCATGGACCTTGACCCTCCTTCGGAATCAGCACCATAACCGGTACAAGGACGGATTCCATGGTTGTATACGCTACACGCTCCAACATAAATTCCTTGTATTCCGTCCGTTCCAGCACACTGGCCTGGAGGGGATAATCCCTTTCAGGAAATTCACCCAATGCAGTCTCCAGAACGCTCCGAAGCCAAACCTGTTGCTCCAGCGTGCCGAAATTCCGCCGGTTCTCCTGTCTTTTGGCTGCCGTCCTCTCGTACAGTGTCCCCAAGAAGGCATCCGTGGTCCAATCCGGAATTTCCAACCCGGTCCCTCCATTCTCCCTTATGGGTTTTAGTAGGTTGTCCGCTCACTGCGGATAACCCGGCCATCCACCGAATATTCCACAGCCTCAACCCGCATATCCGCTCCGCTGCCCTCCAGGCCACTCACCCGCAGCACCTGAACCCGGCCGTCGGCATGCCTGACCGTAAGCTCATCGGGGGAGGAGGCCTGAACGGAAACCACCGTCGGTTTGTCCTCATACGGTTCCATTACCGTAAGGAATCTGGCGGTTTTGCCGGTGGAGCGTACACTCAGCATCTTCCGCCTGGCCGCTTCATCTCCCAAGGGGTAATCGGCACCAATGGATGCCGCAAACCGGACGGCTTTCAGACCAGTCAGATCCACGGTTATGATGCCCGCCTGCGCCATATCCACAGGGTTGGCCGGGATCGCCTTATCGAACTGGCGGGCTTGCAGCTTCACCGGACCGCCGAAATAGTCCACCCCGATGCCGTGACCGGGATCGGTATTCTCCGTTACCAGCGGGAGATCGGCCAGATACAGAACCTCACCGGATTCTGTCACGATATACGGGTCCCCCCAAAAGATGGACTTTTCCGTGGTTTTGCGGATTCCATGCTCTCCAATTCCTTCTTGGGCCCTCACCCGAAGCTCCAGGGTTTCCGCTCCGTTCAGAGACAGCTCCAGATCATCCCGACCCAAAATCCATGCGCCGAAGCTGCCTGAAGCCAGCACTTTGCCGCCGCTTCGGACCTCGTACTCTAGCTGTTTTTCCACCTTGTAATATTCCGGTGTATGGCCCACGATCAGCTCTACCTGGGGCGGCCAGACGGTGTAATAGTCGATGTTCAACGGACCGTCCGTATTCATCTCCGTCCGGTTGGCACGGTTATCGAAGCCCGGACCGAAGCCCGTCCGGAAGCTGGCCTTCACCGGCCCCTCCAGCTCATACCAATCGCAATCCGTGACCAGTTGGGCGCTGTTAAGCGGATCAGGGTCAAACTGCTCCGTATGCTTGATCCGCTCCACTGGCCCTCCAGCTTCTATCCCGATCAGCCCCTTGCAGTGAAACAAGCAGTCGTAATCATGCTCCTCCTCACCGGCCATATAATCGAAGAGGACCACATAGTCGTCGGTGACCACGGTCAGACGCCGCTGGAGCACCGGCTCCGTAAACCCGGTCCGGGTGGAATATTCCGGCGGGTTCTCCGGAATGGGCATATACCGGGCCTCATTCCAGGTGCGCTCCGCAAAGCTTTTGTCCCCGTCCACCATCCAGCCGCCGTAAGGGGGATAGGACCAGCGCGCCTGATTCTCTACCGCGCAGGCCTGGAAGAGCCGGCCGCTATGGAACAGCAGCCGGCTGCCCTCTGCCGGGTCCTGCTGCTTCCGGTCCACCACCACCATATTGTGGGTCAAGGAGGTTTGGACATAGAATTTGTACATAAAGGTGTGGTAGCTGTACCAGATATTCTCCGGGTTATAGAAGCTCCGCCCATACCGCATGACGGACAGAAGACTGGCCCGGTCATAATGGCCATGGGCCCCGCCGTGGGAGCCGTACTTCACGACAGCCTGGATCTGCTCCTCCGGCCTCCGGCCCTCCGTCTGCGAACGCAGCACGGCCACACCCGAATTGTCGGCATAAGCCGAGGATAGATAGGGCTTGGACATGCTGGGGGCAAGCCCGGGTACGGCATAGAGCAGATCACGGTCCTCCAGGCTGCAGGTAAGCAAAATATCCGCATACTCGGGCTTGCGGTACAGATAATAGGCCAGATCATAACGGCCGTCCATATACCCTCTCGGCGAGATGCCGGGAAGCTTGGACTCCGCCGAATCGTTGATGCCGAAGAGCACACACCGGTAATCGGCAAAAGGAAGCAGACTGTCCCAAATCTGGGTGATGGAGCGGTAATTCAGGCGGCTTGGCCCCCAGATGTCCAGGCATAAGCCATCCTTCTCCGGTTTGCCGCCCGGCGTAACCTGACCGTAATAGTGGGCAGGAACCCAGGTATCCGACAGATTGATGCCCCAGGGACGGCAGCTCTGGACAATCTCCGACAGCAGCCCCGCCGACATGAGGTTATAGCCTACAGAGCATTCATACCACCAGCCGTCATCCAGTGTTCCCTTGGACAGGTGGTCGGTAAAGCCTCCTGTTCCATACAAAAACCGCTGCATCCGTTCATAATCCTGAAGCGCCTGGCTGCAATATAAGGCCCCGGTCATCTCGGCCAAGGTCCAGTTGGAGATGCCTCCCACACTTAAGGCCCAATCGATTAACTCCATGAACAAACGGAAGGTGTGCTCCGTATGGGCATGATCCTCCACCGCCAGCAAATCTGAACCTGCCAAGAGATCATAAACCACCGCCGTATGCTTAAAAAATTCCCCTTCATGGACCAGCTCCTGGCTGCACGCCTTCCGGGTCACGGGATATCCCTCCGCCGGATCAACCACCCTGCGAAGGAACTGCACCGCCTTTTCACCCAGATCCCGTCTGCCCGTCAGCTTCCAGGCAATAACGGCATTCTCCGCCTCATGGGCATGATGGCTTTCCAGAAGAAAATCCCGGGTGCGGCCAGCCGGAAGCACCCACTGCTCGGCACGAAGCACGTACAGTCCGAGCAGCTCCTTGGCCCAACCCTCCTCCTTCACCG